>NZ_JBSGGK010000011.1:0-58413 GCF_053603855.1 Monashia sp. NPDC004114
CGGGCCGAGCGGGTCCGGGGCCCAGCGCGTCCGGGCCCAGCGCGTCCGGGCCCAGCGCGTCCGGGCCCAGCGGGTCCGCGCCCAGCGCGTCCGGGCCCAGCGGGTCGGGACCTGGTGGGGCCGGACCCGGTCGGGGACGCTCCCCCGAGGATCTTCGCCGCGTTCCCGGCCCGTTCGCCGACGCCGTCACCAAGGCAGCGTCGCAGCGACCCCGGCCGACCGTTGTCGTGCGCGGGACGCTGCGCCGCGCCGAGATCGAGATGCAGCCGCTGGTGCTCGATGCGGACGACGGGACCACATGGGAGCTGATGTTCCCGCCCGGATGGGCCGTCGACGCCGAGCCGGGGGCGCGCGTGACGGTCAGCGGTGAGCACGCCGTCGACGTCGCCACGATCTCGATGGTCGGCCCGGTGCTCCAGGTGCGCACCCTCTCCCGCGCCGACTGACCCCACGCCGGCTCATCCCGCGCGCCGGCTCATCCCGCGCGCCGGGTCATCCCGCGCGCCGGCTCATCCCGCGCGCCGGCTCACGATGCAACACACCGAGCAGCCGCAAACTTCGACGGTTATTTCCGGCGAAGTTTGCGGCTGCTCGGTGTGTTGCGGTCGACAGGGCCTGGCGAGGGCGCGGGCGGGCAGGCGCGTGGGGGCGCGGGCGGGCAGGCGGGTGAGGGACCACACTCTGAGACATAAGCAGTAGTTATTTGACCAGTAACGCCCTGCTATTCGAAACTCCCATATATCCGATAGGAAAGCAGCCGCTCTCCTCGGACCCCGCGCAGCCGCGCCAGACCCATGAGGAGCCACATCATGCGACGCCCGCTCATCGCTCTCGCCGCCACCGTCATCGCCGGAACGCTCGGCTTGACGGCGTGTGCCGGCGGCTCGAGTGACGTCGTGGACCAGCCGGGCTCCACCCCCGCGGGTGCCGCGACGAGCACGATCAACCTGTACGCGTATGCCGTCCCGAAGGTCGGGTTCGACGCTGTGATCCCGGCGTTCCAGAAGACCGCGGCCGGCAAGGGAGTGCAGTTCCAGCAGAGCTACGGCGCCTCGGGCGACCAGAGCCGCAAGGTCGCCGCCGGTGCCGAGGCCGACTTCGTCAACTTCTCGGTCGAGCCGGACATCACCCGCCTGGTCGACGCCGGGCTCGTCGACCAGAACTGGAATGCCAACGAGCACAAGGGAATTCCCTTCGGCTCCGTCGTCACCATCGTCGTCCGAAAGGGCAACCCCAAGGGGATCAAGGACTGGGACGACCTGCTGAAGCCCGGTGTCGAGGTGGTCACCCCCAACCCGTTCTCCTCGGGCTCGGCCAAGTGGAACCTCCTGGCTCCGTATGCCGCCAAGAGCAACGGCGGCGTGAACAAGGCTGCCGGCCTGGCCTACATCAACCAGCTCGTCACCGACCACGTGAAGATCCAGCCGAAGTCCGGACGAGAGGCGAGCGAGGCCTTCATCCAGGGCTCGGGCGACGCGCTGCTCAGCTACGAGAACGAGGCGCTGTTCCTCGAGCGCGACGGCGAAGCGGTGCAGCACGTCACCCCTCCGACGACGTTCAAGATCGAGAACCCTGCGGCGGTGATCAGGACGAGCAAGAACCTCACCACCGCGACGGCTTTCAACGACTACCTCTACACGCCTGAGGCCCAGACCCTGCTGGCCAAGGCCGGGTTCCGCGTCGTCGACCCGACGGTCGCAGCCGAGTTCGCCTCGAGCTTCCCGGCACCGGCGAAGCTGTGGACCATCGCCGACCTCGGTGGATGGAAGGCGGTCGACTCCACCCTGTTCAAGAAGGACGTCGGCGACATCGCCGTCATCTACGACAAGGCGACCAAGTGACGTCGAACGCCGTCAACCGCAGGGAGGCCGAGCGCTCGGCCTCCCTGCGGTCGCGCGCGCCGGGCGCCGAGAGCGGCACGGCGCCGCACGAGGAGGCGCCTGCGCAAGCGCACCCGTCCCGGGGACGAGGCGCGACGGCATACCCCGAGGTTCGGCCTGCGGCATACCAAGGCGGTGATCCAGCGGCATCTGGCGACGGCGGGACGCCGCAGCGCCCGACCGCACCGGCACGTCGGCGCCCACGACGTCGGCTCGCCCAGCCGCTCGGCATCGGCGTCGTCACCCTGTGGCTCAGCGTCATCGTGCTGCTGCCGCTCGCCGCCCTCACCGTGACGGCGTTCTCGGACGGCTGGGCCGGCTTCTGGGAGGCGGTGACCGCGCCGGCCGCGCTCGCGTCGCTGTGGGTGACCGTGCTCGTGGCGGCCGCGGTGGCTCTCGTCAACGCCGTCCTCGGGACGCTGGTGGCGTGGGTTCTGGTCCGTGACGACTTCCCCGGCAAGCGCGTCGTCAATGCCGTCATCGACCTGCCGTTCGCTCTCCCGACCATCGTGGCGAGCATCGTGCTGCTGTCGCTCTACGGGCCGAACAGCCCGATCGGCGTGCACCTCAACGCAACTCGCCCAGGGCTCGTCGTCGCGTTGCTGTTCGTCACGCTGCCGTTCGTCGTCCGGTCCGTGCAGCCGGTGCTCATCGAGTCCGACCGCGAGGTCGAGGACGCGGCCGCCTCCCTCGGCGCGTCGAACTGGACCACGTTCCGTCGCGTGGTGCTGCCGACCCTCGGACCGGCGATCCTGTCCGGCACGGGGCTGGCGTTCGCGCGCGCCATCGGGGAGTACGGCTCGGTCGTGCTCATCGGCGGCAACATCCCGCGCGAGACGCAGGTCGCCTCGCAGTACATCCAGCAGCAGATCGAGATCGACCGTCCGCAGAACGCCGCGGCCGTCTCCGTCGCGCTGCTTGCGATCGCCTTCCTGACCCTGTTCGTGCTGCGCGTCGTCGCAAGCCGGGCCCAGCGACGAGAGGAGCGAGCGCCGTGAGGATCTCGCGCGGAACCCGGCTGTCACTGCGCGTCGTCGCCCTGGGCTACCTCGTCGCCCTCATCGGGCTGCCCATCGGCGTCATCCTCTGGCGCGCGCTGTCGCCGGGCCTCGGCACCTTCTACGCGTCGATCAGCACCCCGGCTGCGATCTCCGCCCTGAACCTGTCGCTGCTCATCGTCGCGATCGTCGTGCCGCTCAACGTCATCTTCGGCGTCGCCACGGCCCTGGCGCTGGTGCGGGGCGGCCGGTTCCGGGGGCGTGGGCTGCTGCAGGCGGTCGTGGACCTGCCCTTCGCGGTGTCGCCGATCGTCGTCGGCGTGTCACTCATCATGCTGTGGGGCGTCAACGGGTGGTTCGGCGGGCTTGACCGGGCCGGGTTCAAGGTCATCTTCGGCCTGCCCGGCATGGTCATCGCGACCCTCTTCGTCACGCTGCCGTTCGTCGTGCGCGAGGTCGAGCCGGTGCTGCACGAGATCGGCCAGGACCAGGAGCAGGCCGCGTCCACCCTCGGCGCCAGCTCGTGGCAGACGTTCTGGCGCATCACGCTGCCCGCCATCCGTTGGGGCCTGACCTACGGCATCGTCCTGACCGTCGCCCGCGCCCTTGGTGAGTTCGGCGCCGTGATCATGGTGTCCTCCGGCTTCGCCGGCGTCTCGCAGACGCTCACCTTGCTCGTCCACGCGCGTTACATCGACGACCACAACACCTACGGCGCGTATGCCGCCGCGACCCTCCTCATGGGGATCGCCCTGCTCGTGCTCCTGCTCATGACCCTGCTCGACCGCAAGAGGACCGACCGATGATCTCTGTGACCAACGCCCGCAAGAACTACGGCGCGTTCACCGCGCTCGACGACGTCAGCATCGAGATCCCGAGCGGGTCGCTCACCGCGCTGCTCGGGCCGAGCGGATCCGGCAAGTCGACCCTGCTGCGGTCGATCGCCGGCCTCGAAGGGCTCGACTCCGGGACCGTGACGATCGAGGGCCGCGAGGTGACCGACGAGCCGCCTCAGCGACGCGGGATCGGCTTCGTCTTCCAGCACTATGCCGCCTTCAAGCACATGACCGTGCGCGACAACGTCGCCTTCGGGCTGACGATCCGCAAGCGACCCAAGGGCGAGATCGACCGGCGCGTCAACGAGCTGCTCGAGATCGTTGGCCTCGAGGGGTTCCGCAACCGCTACCCCGCGCAGCTCTCCGGTGGCCAGCGCCAGCGGATGGCCCTGGCGCGAGCCCTCGCCGTCGACCCACAGGTGCTGCTGCTGGACGAGCCCTTCGGGGCCCTCGACGCGAAGGTGCGAACGGATCTGCGCCAGTGGCTGCGGCGGCTGCACGACGAGGTCCACGTCACAACGGTGCTCGTGACCCACGACCAGGAGGAGGCCCTCGACGTCGCCGACCGGATCGCCGTACTCAACAAGGGTCGGATCGAGCAGGTGGGCGACCCGGTCACGCTCTACGAGCGCCCCGCGAACGACTTCGTCATGAGCTTCCTCGGTTCGGTGGCCCGGCTTGGCGGGCAGCTCGTGCGGCCCCACGACATCGTGCTGGAGCGGGACCGCGCGACCGCGCTGGCCCAGGACGCCAAGGTGCCCGACTCCCCTGGGGTCATCGAGGCCGTCGTCGAGCGGGTGGTGCCCCTGGGCTTCGAGGTGCGGGTGGAGCTGCGGGCAGACTCGGGTGAGCGATTCGCGGCCCAGGTGACCCGGCGCGACGCAGCCGAGCTGCAGCTGAGGGAAGGCGAGACAGTGCACGCGCGCGCGGCCCAGCGTTCGAGCGTCGTGGAACTCGACCCGGCCCTCGCCATCTGACCCGTTGTCCATTCGCCCGCCCACCCCGTCGAGTGGTCGCTTCGTCTCAGCGGTATGCCGCTTGGGATGCAAGACCGAGCGGCCACTCGACGTGATCCCAGCCTGATCCCACCCGTCGAGTGGTCGCTTCGAAACGCCGAGTCGGTCGGCGCGCCGGCCGTGTCGAAATGACCACTCGACTTTCGTGAGGGCTCATGTGTGCTGGGTCGTGGGGGGTTGGCTGCTTATGAGGCACACTGCACCCGTGGACATCTCCGCGCGTGTGGACTACGCCGTCCGGGCGATGCTCATCCTTGCCGAGGGCGAGGCCGAGGGCACCGGGCCCGTCAGCATCGACTCGTTGGCACACCGTCAGGATCTGCCTCGCAAGTTCCTCGAGGCGATCTTCGCGGACCTGCGCCGGGCGGGTCTGGTGCTCAGCCGGCGCGGAGCGCGGGGTGGGTACGTGCTCGCCCGCGAACGGCGTGAGATCAGCATCGGCGACGTGTTCCGCGCCGTGGACGGGCCCCTGGCCGAGGTGCGCGGGCTGCGCCCCCACGAGACGACGTACCAAGGGGTGGCTACCCACCTGCCCAGCCTCTGGGTCGCGGTGCGGGCGAGCCTGCGCGAGGTGCTCGACGACACGTCGCTGGAAGACCTGCGAACGGGTGACCTGCCCGACCGCGTCCGCCAGCTCCTGGCCACGCCCGATGCGTGGCAGAACCGCTGACCCGACGCGTGACAGGTGGGACCACGCGCCCACTCGACCTCATGGGCTGATCTCCCCCTCGAGTGAGCGCCCCGCCCCAGCCGCCTCACCAGCTCCAGCAGCCGTCGGGCGGGGTGGACTACGGGCCCTGCTCTTGGCGTCTAGCGCGACAGCCGTGCCTCGATCACGAGGTTCTGGGTGGGAGGACGATCCCCCGATGGCGTCTGCATGCAGGTGATGACGACAAGCCGACCCGGGACGTCGGCCCAGACCGTTGTGTCGTCGCCAATTCGGTCTCGGTCGACGAGCACGGACCTGGTCACCCGGTACGTGACCGAGTCGAGCTGGATGACGCTTCCTGTCCGGAGCGACGCCCCCTCCCGCCGCGCGTCGATGAGGTAGTTGCCCGGCCCCGTGCCACCGCCTCGGAGCGAGTGCATCGCCACGAACACCGTCCCTGACCTTGGCCGTGACGGCCCGGCTCCGAGATTTCGGACGACGTATGCCGACGTGTAGGTCGGCGGCGTGATGGTCCCGCCGGCCATCGAGAGCTCGCCGAGGGGGACGTCGAGCCCGACCGACGGGATCCTGAACCGGCCCCCGACATCGGGCACGGCCTTCATCCGCGCCGCGACAGCTGCTGGGGCGGCAGCGGTCTCGTCGGGCGCTACTGGCCGACCGTGCAAGTCCATGAGCCTCGCGGTCGGCACCGCCGCATGTCCGGAACCGCTCTGAATCGTGGCGACCCCGACGACGCCCACGCACATGAGCGCCGCCAGGAGAGCCATCTGAACGGCCCGCCGACCGGGCGTCTGGGCGCCCACCGAGGCCGTCCTGAGCGATGCGCGCCTCAGGCGGCGGTCCAGTTCAGGCACGATGTGGACTCACGACGCGCGGCGGGCCAGCAACCGGGCCAGGCCACCGAGTGCCAGGAGCGCGAGAGCGCAGCCGATGATCGCAAGCGAACCCGGGCGCGAGGAGTCGGAGCTGGCCGGCTCCGCGATCAGGTGGCCGCCGGTGTCGACGCTTGGGCCGTGCACCGACGGTGCCGGCGTCACGGTCGGCGTCACGGTCGGCGTCACCGTCGGCGTCACCGTCGGCGTCACCGTCGGCGTGGTGGTCGGCGTGGTGGTCGGCGTCGGTCCGCCCCCTGCGGTGTCTGTGCAGCCCAGCACAGAGGCGGTCAGGGTCTCGTTCGCGACGAAAGCCTTGCCGCTCGAGTCCGCGGCGACCGGAACAACGAAGGCGAACCCGGACTTGGCAGGCATCGTGTCGATGTGCAGGGTGATCGTCGTCCCGTCCGCGGAGACCGTCGCGGTGCCGGCACCCGTTACCGGGATCGTGAAGCCGTTGCCATAGAGCTGGCCCATACCCGTTGGCGTGCCCGTGTAGATCGTGTCGGGAGGGGTCGTGAACCGCATCCCCTGGACGGCGGTGACCGTGTAAGTGGCGTCCCCGACCCCCTTGTTGGTGGCAGCGTAGAAGCGCATGAAGCGCTGCGGCGGCGCGCCCCATCCGTCGGCATTGACCTCGCCCTCAGGCGTGGGCGTCGTTCGCCAGAGATCGTCGGCGCTGGTGGTCGGGTCGTTGGTCAGGTGGACCGCACCGTAGTCGTCCCATTTGTCGCGAACCGTGATGTCCGGGGAAGGAAGGGGAAAGACCGTCTGCCCGGCGAGTGAGAGCTTGCACGCCTTGGTCGTGACTGTGGGCGCGGGAGGCCGGGTCACCGCGCAGGCGCCGGAGCCCTGTTCCGCAGTGCCGCTCAGCCGGGCCGTCGTGTAGACCGGGTCGGCGAGGTCGGTCCCGATGGGGACGGTGAAGTCGAGCTGGAACACGGTGCCCGTGTGCGCCGCGAGCGTGCCCAGATCGACCACGTAGGTCCGGGTCGCGTCGTCGCTCGAAGCGAGCGAGGCCTGCCGCGCCCAGGTGTAGTTCGAGTAGGGAGCCCCCCACCGCGGCATGGCGGCATTGCTCGACACGGGGTCGAAGGAGACGCTCGTGGCGGTCGCCGGCAAGGTCACGGCAACGTGTCCATCCAGGATCGTGTCATCGGTTGCGACCGGGATCCGGTAGGAGCCTTTGACGGGGGCCGTGGTCGGCCCTGAAGGGGCCTCGGTGTACCAGTGCGTGATCTCGAAGATCCCGGGCCCGTCGAACTCCGGCCGGACCTCGACCATGTAGCCACCGTTGCTGTAGCTGACCGGGTTGCCCTGGAGGTCGACCGCCAGGCCACCGCCGTCCTGCGTGTTGTTGAGATCTGTGTCCATGACCGTCTTGGCGTTCCAGACCACGTCGCAACCAGAGGTCGCAACCCCGGAGTGTGATCCTGCGTTGGTCGCGAAGGCGGGAAGCCCCATGCCAAGGACAGCGGCAGCAGCCAGCACAGAGACGGCACGTCGCCGATGAGCTCTCAAGATGGTCATGACAGTGTGACGCCCGAGACGGCGGCTGATGTCGCTGGACCAGCGAGATGTCCAGAGAGCGATCGGCAGTGCCGACGGCTCGGTCACGGTGCCAGGAGCCGCCATTCGGGTGGCGATCTCGACATTGGCCCGGCACTCGACCTGGCGGTGGCCGGCGCGGGCCACAGGGCAGAGCGACGCTCCGTGACGACCAGCAGAGAGCGCCCGTCGCGGATCGCACACTCTTGCAGCACAGCGCCATTCGCAGTGGCAACGGATGCAGCGGCAGCGCACGCCTGGTTCCGCGAGGCACCGCCACGCAGCGCCGTCGCTCCGGCGAGGGCCCCGAGGTCTGCGGCCGTCCGGGCGTGATGGCTTGCGACTACGGCCGAGGCCATCGCCAATGCGCCGACCGTCAACACCAGCACAACGCCGATGAGTCCGACGACCAGGAGGCTGGAGGAACCGCGGTCCGACGCTCGGGACGACATGCGTGCGGGCGAGACGCGCATGTCCGGTCGTCGGCGGAGGCTGCCGCCAGTCAGGCCGGCGCGTCGCTGACAACTCATGGCGGGTCCGCACTCTCCGCGGGTGCGACGGCCGAGGCCGAGAGTGTCCAGGTGGGGATGACGCCTCCCCATCCGCCGGTCCGAGCCATCACGGTGACCTGGACCGTCGAGGACGCCACGACGGACACGCTCGCGCCGTCGGGGGCCGAAGCCAGAGCCAACCCGCGCACCCGAGCAGGGTCATCCCCACGAGCGGCTGAGCGCGCAGCCACTCGGGCGGCATCGATGCAGCGAATCTGGTCGATGGCCGCCCGCACGGCGGCCAGGCACACGGCCAGGACCAGGACCACGGCCGGGATGGCGACGGCCAGCTCGGCCGTCACCATCCCGACGTCGCGCCCCGCCGAACACCGGGCCGGTCGACACCTCACCCGGCGATGCCCAGCGCGCTCTGCACGATTCCGGCAAGGGCGCTGCGCACGCTGTCGGACTTGACCACGCCGAGGAGCACCAAGGCGAACGTGCACGCCGCCATGATGCCGACGGCATACTCGGCTGTGGTCATCCCATGCTCCCGGCGGCGCACCTGCAGCGAGCGAACCAGTCTGTGTGTCATAGCTTTCCCCTTCTCTTGATGTGTCCGGACTCCTCGATCCGGTGGCCTGTGGTGCGGTCAGCCGGCCATCAGCCGACCCGCGAGCGCGATGACGAGCGGCACGACGGTCGTGAGGCAGAAGGCGGGCAGGAGCACGAGGCCGAGTGGGGCGACGAGCCGCACGCCCGCCCTCGCCGCCCCGACTTCGAGCCGGTCGAGGTCGGCATGGCGGAGGTCCTCGGCCGCGGCCAGCAGCATCGGCCCGGGAGGGACTCCCGCCTGCTGCGCGATCGCGACGGCCCGCGCGGCCGGGGACCAGCCGGGACCCACCGAACCCCACGCCTCCCACTCGCCGGCACCCCACCGAAGCGCTGCGGCCACCTGCCGCAGGTCTCGGGAGACCGCTCCTCGAGCGCCCGTCGCGACGGCCAGCAGGACGTCCCACGTCGGAAGGCCCGATCGGTACGCAAGGGCCAAGAGCGTCATGGCGGCCGAGATGTCGGCGTCACCTGCCGTGCTGTCAATGCGTCGTCGGCCTGTCCGCGAGGCAGACGTGCCGCTGGCGGACCGATGGTCAGAGGAGACGGCACCAGGCCCGACGTCCTGCCGCCCGTTGCCCTCCCCTGCAGTGCGCACGTCTTCGTCGCTCGCATGCGTCCTGGACGGCAGCACTCCGACCGCCGCGGCGAGCAGGAGGGCGACGACCAGGGCGGAAGCTGTCACGATCATGCGGCCACCGCCGCGCGGATGATCCGGGAGCACCAGAACCGCCCGAGCACGAGGAGCGCCAGCCCTAGGAGCAGCGAGGTCAGGCTCAGACCCGAGCCCAGGTACATCGCGACAGGGCCCACGCCGCACGCCCAGCCGAAGAGCGGCCCCGTAAGCGGCAGAGCGGTCAGCACCGTCACCGTCGCCTTGGGCCCGGCGACCGCGACGGCGACCTTGCCTCGGCGGGTCCTCGCATCACGCAGTCCCTCCGCGGCCCGGCCGACGGCGGCCGCGAGCGGTGCGCCGGTCGTCTCGGACAGGCGCCAGGCAGATGCGACGAAGCCAAGCTCGGCCGAACCACTGCGACGGGCAGATTCGGCCCAGGTCGACGACATCGGCGTGCCGGCCTCCGCCGCCTCGACGAGCGCCTCGACCAGCCACTCGATCTCCCGGCGACGCGTCCGACCCGACGTGGTGGACGCGCTCCTCGCACCACGGGCTCGGTCGCGGCCCAACGAGCAAGCACCCGCGATCTCGACCGCCCGGGCCGGCGGCAAGCCCGCTTCCAGAGCGGGGCGTATGCCGTCCAGCAGGTCGAGCACGACATCGACCAGGCTCTCCGGCCGGCGACGCAGCCGCCACGCGCGCACGAGCTGGACCGGGTCCTCGCGCCATAGCGAGCGCAGCGCAGCACGGACCTCCCCGGCACGGCCAGCGGCACCGAGCCCCCCAGGCAACCGCCGGCCGCCACTCATGGTCACGCCATCGCGCACCCCCGCGCCGTCGCGCACCCCCGCGCCGTCGCGCACCCCCGCACCGTCGCGCACCCCCGCGCCGTCGCGCACCCCCGCGCCGTCGCGCAGCACCGCGCCGTCGCGCAGCACCGCGCCGCCCAGCACCGCGCCGTCGCGCACTGCCTCATCGCCCAGCGCCACCCTGCTGACCGGCACCACCGTGCGGTGCCCCACGACCGCACCGCGCGATGTCTCGCGAGCCGAGCTCGCGGTAACGCGAATTCGGTGAGGCCACAACAGAACTGCCGCCCCGAGCAGAAGCGAGGCGAGCAGGACCGGGAGGCCACTCACGTCTCGACCCCCGCTCCTCGGATGTGGTCGGCGTGCGAGTGCACCACCCCGGGGTCGAGGCCCAGCCGCGCAGCGAGCGACGGCCACGCGGGCCCGGCCGTGGCGGGGAAGCCGGCCCCCCTCCACTCGAGCGCTGGGACGACCGACGGGCCGTCGCCGCGACGGAAGACCGCCGCGATCGACGCCACGCGACGCTCGCCGCGCTCGCGAGCGACGTGAACGACGATGTCGATCGCGGCGGCGAGCTGGGACTGCACCGCAACCGGCCCGAGCCCGGCGAGTGCGCCGAGCGCCTCGAACCGCGCGAGGACGTCCGATGGAGCGTTGGCATGAACCGTGCCGCAGCCGCCCTCGTGGCCGGTGTTGAGCGCCGCGAGGAGCTCTCGCACCTCGGCACCACGCACCTCACCGACAACGATGCGATCGGGCCTCATCCGCAAGGCCTGGCGCACGAGCGTGGTCAGCGTGACCTCGCCGGTGCCCTCCACATTGGGCGGGCGGGCTTCGAGGCGTACGACGTGCGGATGGTCGACGTTCAGCTCGCGGACGTCCTCGACGACGAGCAACCGCTCCACCGGGTCGGTGATCGCGAGCAGGGCCGCGAGGAGCGTTGTCTTGCCTGCTCCGGTGCCTCCTGAGACGACGAACGCCAGGCGCTTGCGCACGATCTCCCCAAGCACCACGTCCCAGTGGGCAGGGACCATCCCCCGGCCCATGAGCTCGTCGAGCGACACGGGCGTGGAGGACGGAACACGGATGGTGATGTGTGCGCCACCCGCGACCAGCGGCGGCAGCATCGCGTGCAGGCGGGCACCTGAGGGCAGCTGGCCGTCGACCCAGGGGCTCGAGTCATCGAGCCGGCGACCGGCGATCCCGGCGAGGCGGACCGCGAGCGCGCGCGCCGCCTCGGGGGCGATCCCGTCGCCGACGTCCTCCATGCCGCTGCCACGGTCGACCCAGATGCGGCCGTCCCCGTTGACGGCGACGTCCGTGACGCCCGGGGCGTCAAGCCAGTGGTCCAGCGGACCGGCACCGAGAACCTTGGCCGTCAGAGCGTCCCGCGACGCTGCGACCCTGCGCGCGCCGAGTGCGCCGTGCTCTTGCTCCGCCACGCCGGCGACTTCGTGGACGTCGGGCGCGAGACCCCCCCTGACCCGCTCCCACATTGCGGGGGTCAGCGTCACCGCACCCACCGCCCGAGACAGCCGCTCACGCCGCCAGCTCCTGGCGCGCCAGCCGAAGCAGCACGGCGTCGGCGGCCCGAACGACATCGCCTCGCGCCCGAGCTCCCGGAGGGAGACCGTCGGCCAGGTCGCCGAGCACGAGCCGGTCGTCGCCGACGACGGCGACCAGCGGCACGTCGAGCGCGTCCATGACAAGGTCCTGCAACGCGGGCTCCACGCCTGTGCCGCGCAGGACGAGCCACGGCTCGACCGGCAGGGGCGGCGGGCCGCTCTCCCAGGAACCGCCGGCGACCCTTGACGCCCGCACCACTCGCCGCACACCGGGCACGACGTGCGACAGTGCGGTCAGCTGCCCGACGTCCGACCCGGCAACCACGACCACGGCGTCGACGAGGTGCGCGACCGCCGCGAGCACGTCCACATCGCGTGACAGGTCGAGGACGGTGAGGTCGAGCGCCAACGAGAGGCCCGTGACGACATCCGCGAGCTGCACCAGGAAGTCGCCCCCCTCACGGGCCTCCGAGGGCGACGCGCCCAGCTTGCGTCCGAACGGCTCGCCGTCGTCCTCGCCCGACCCTTCGGTCCACTGGCCACCCGGCGGGCCACCGGGCACATCGCCCGGAGCTCGCCCCCATCCATGCGGCCCGTACCCGGCGAGCACGGCCACACCGCACGACATCGGCAGCTCGGCGGCCAGCGCCTCCCCGTCGACGACACCGGCCACCTCGGACAGCTCGGGCCAGCGCCAGCCGGCCGAATGTTCCACCCCGAACCTGACCTCCAGCGAGCCGGCATACCGATCGAGGTCGACGGCCGCGCACGAGCGGCCCACCATGGCGGCTCGGACGGCGACCGCCGCCGCGAGGGTGGAGGCTCCGACCCCTCCTGACGCCGGAACGAAGGCAATGACGTTTCCCATGCGCCAACCGTCGCCTCACGAGCGGTCGGTGCCCAGCGGCATACGTCCGGCGGTGGACAACCCCATCACGGGCCGAGGAGGTGTGGAAAGTGGCGGTGGCCTCCGTCAGGGGGACGACGGAGGCCACCTTCACGACCGTGGCGCCCGGGGGGGAGGGGCCAGATCGCGGGCGCCTCGCGGACCACCAACAAGGGGGTCGCGGGCCGGCACCGCGCTCCATCGTCGTCGTTGTCGGTGGTGAATGCAAACCTCCATGTCATGACACAGACGGCTTTTGAAGGACATAGGACTCATGCGCCCTATGCCCCCAGCGGCCCGCGGGCTCAAGCTCCCGGCACAAGGGCGAGGCCCCCGACCGGGGTCGGGGGCCTCAGGAGAAGTACCGAGCTACCAGGCGTGCATCCTGTGAGTGTCGCCTCGGTTGTGTCCCGAGGGTGGACGGTTCCAAGCGAACTGCTCTCGCGTGGGTACTCAGTGATTCTCGAGAGATCTGTCTTGCGGCGGATCCGGATCTACGCCTCTCGGCGATGGGGTTCCTGCATCCGTTGTACCCCAGGCCCTCGGCGTGGCGACACCCCCCACAGTGAACGGACAGCAAGAAACTGTCCACCCCCGTGGACACCCCGCACGATCAGGCGTGCATGGGTGAGCGCATCAGGCGAGGCGCCCCGCTCGCACGGCGTCGCAGACGCGCTCACCCTCCTGCGCGCCGCGCACGTAGGCGGACCCAGCCTGCGCGAGCCAGAGGCCCACGCCCGCCGCCGTGCCCTGCGCGTAGGCCACCAAGGCCCCCAGGTATGCCGGTCCCCCGCCGGCCGCGTGGCCGGCTTCGGGCACGGCCACCCCCGTCGGGTCGAGCCCGGAGGCCTGCAGGAGCGCGCGTTCCATGGCCCGAGCGACGAGACCGTTGCCGTGCACGAACGGTCGTATCGTCGCGATCTCGGCATGGACCAGCGCGGCAACGACAGCCGCTGGCACGCGGGGAGACGCCGACGCAGCGACGATGAGCTCCGACAGTGCACCCAGCCGGGTCGCGACCACTGCGGCCGACGGCGCCGGGCCCACGTCGACCAGCTCGGCACAGGTCTCGCCCTCGAGGCGAGGTCGGCCCAGGCTGTCGGCCGTCACCCCCCGAGAGAGCAGCGGCGTCGCCGCCGCGACATGCAGCCGGGCAAGGGCCTGCATCGGCGCAGTTCGGACGAGCCCGACCACGTGCTCGGTCTCCGCCGTGGCAGATACGGCTCCCTTCACTTCGCGAAGAGCAGGGTCGGGCTCGGTCGGCCACGGGCGAACGCCGCTCATCAGCTCGCGGACCACCGGCACCGGGAGGTCCGCACCGTCTAGAGCACCGCTCGCCTGCGCTCCTCGGACGCGTGACTCGGCTGCAGCCTCGGGGATCCTCCGGCGCAGCGCCTCGTGGAAGCGCAGCCGCGTGCATGCCTCGCGGGCCGCATCGGCTCGTTCGCGCACCTCGGGCAGGTCAGTGAGCACGGCGAGCCGGTCAAGCATCGCGGCTTGAGCGGCGGTCGGGTCTGGCACCGGCTCAGCCTACGGACGTCGCCAGCCGCGACCGCCCAATGGTGAGCACCCCCACGCGTCACCGGGGGCCCAGCCCTGTCGGCTCGATCCGCCGTGCAGCCCGGACGACGGGCACCCGTCGCGGCCGTCCGCTACCCTCGATGTATGAGTTCGTTCACGTCGACCCATCGCGCGTGGTGGCTGCCCAGCTGAGGCGGCCCATCGAACCAACCCATCACGAGCCGCCCACGGGCGGCTCTTCGCGTTCTCCGACGTCGGTCACCCGTGGGCTCCACATCCAAGGAGCAGCAATGACCACCACGACCGCAACCACCGCGCCAGCCACCCACCCAGCCGACACCGTCGGGGTGACACCCTTCGACGTCACCGAGAGCGCCACCTACGTTCGCGCTCGCGAGCGAAGCGTCATCCTCGACGGACTCATCGACGAGCACGCGTCGACCGACCCGACTCGCTTCCGGATGCTCACCGGCGACCGGCCGACCGGTCCGCTTCACGTCGGCCACTATCTCGCCAGCCTGCGCAACCGGGTTCGACTGCAGGACAAGGGCGTCGAGACGTTCGTGGTGATCGCCGACTACCAGGTGATCACCGACCGCGACTCCGTCGGCGACATCGGCGCCAACGTCCAAGGCCTGGTGCTGGACTACCTCGCGGCGGGTCTGGACCCCACCCGCACCACGATCTTCACGCACAGCGCCGTCCCCGCGCTCAACCAGCTGATGCTGCCTTTCCTCTCGTTGGTCACCGACGCCGAGCTGCGGCGCAACCCAACTGTCAAGGATGAGCTGACCCTCTCGGGCGGCCGCCCGCTCTCCGGGCTGCTGCTCACCTACCCCGTCCACCAGGCCGCCGACATCCTCTTCAGCCACAGCCGGATCGTGCCGGTCGGCCGGGACCAGCTGCCGCACCTCGAGCAGACCCGCGCCATCGCGCGCCGGTTCAACGCCAGGTATGCCGGCGGGCAGAGTGTGTTTGCCGAACCGGAGGCACTGCTCAGCGACGTTCCGCTGCTCCTCGGCACGGACGGCACCAAGATGGCCAAGAGCAAGGGCAACGTCATCAACCTGCGCGACACGGCCGATGAGACCGAGGCTCGGATCCGCAGCGCGAGAACGGACTCCGAGCGGCGGGTCACGTTCGATCCAGCGAACCGGCCAGAGGTCGCCAACCTGCTGACCATCGCCGGCCTCTTCCTCGAGGAGGCACCCGAGTCTGTTGCCGACCGAGTCGGCGACGGCGGAGCACAGCGTCTCAAGGACGTCGTCACCGAGGCGGTCAACGAGTCCCTCGCAGGACACCGGGCGCGCCGAGCCGACCTGGCCCGCGACCCGGCATACCTTGCGCAGGTGCTGCACGAGGGCAACGCTCGCGCCGGCGAGGTGGCCGAGCGGACCCTGGCGACCGTCCGGGCGGTGATGGGCATGGCCTACTGAGCCGACCACGACGTCCACGACGTCCTGCGTGCCCGCACGACCGCTCGTCCGCGAACCAGGACCGTTCGGCAGGCTACTCGCCAGTAGCGACGAGACCTGCCTCACTCCGCTCTTGTCGGTGCAACTAGCCTGCGTTTGAGTTGTCGCAGGCGCGTCCCAGCGATGGACGCTGGACTGCACGCTGGACAGTGCGACCGCTTCATAGTCGATGCGAAAGGTGGACACCGTGAGCGAAGAGACGCTCGAGAACCTCCTCCACGAGAGCCGGACCTTCCCGCCAGCGGCCGAGTTCGCCGCGAACGCGAACGGCACTGCCGATCTGTACGACCAGGCCGCGGCCGACCATGAGGGCTTCTGGGCGGACCAGGCCCGCAAGTACGTCTCCTGGGGCAAGGACTTCACCCGGGCGCTCGACTGGGATGCCCCCTTCGCGAAGTGGTTCCAGGACGGCGAGCTGAACGCCTGCTACAACGCCGTGGACCGCCACGTCGAGGCCGGGCGCGGCGACAAGGTCGCGATCCACTTCGTCGGCGAGCCCGCGGGCGACACGAAGGACATCACCTACGCCGACCTGTATGCCGACGTGCAGCGGGCCGCGAACGCGCTGACCGACCTCGGGGTCGGCAAGGGCGACACTGTCGCGATCTACCTTCCGATGATCCCCGAGGCCGCGATCGCCATGCTTGCCTGCGCCCGCATCGGCGCGCCCCACTCGGTCGTCTTCGGCGGGTTCTCGGCGGAGGCGCTGCGCACGCGCATCGACGACGCCAAGGCCATGGTCGTCATCACCTCGGACGGCGGCTTCCGCCGCGGCAGCGCCTCGGCCCTGAAGCCGGCGGTGGACGCGGCGCTGGCTCACGGCGGCGAGAGCGGCAGCGTCCAGAAGGTCCTCGTCGTCAAGCGCACCGGCCAGGACACCGAGTGGACCGACGGGCGTGACGTGTGGTGGCACGAGGCGCTCGAGGCTGCCGCGCCCACGCACGAGGCGCCCATGCACGAGGCGGAGCACCCGCTGTTCATCCTCTACACGTCGGGCACGACCGGGAAGCCGAAGGGCATCTTCCACACGACGGGCGGCTACCTGACCCAGGCGGCATACACCAACGCCGTCGTCCACGACGTCCACCCGGACTCCGACGTCTACTGGTGCACGGCCGACATCGGCTGGGTCACCGGGCACTCGTACATCGTGTACGGGCCGCTCACGAACGGCGCGACGCAGGTGATGTACGAGGGCACGCCGGACACGCCGCACCAGGGACGCTTCTGGGAGATCGTCCAGGACAAGAAGGTCAGCGTCCTCTACACCGCCCCGACCGCGATCCGCACGTTCATGAAGTGGGGCGAGGACATCCCGGCGAAGTTCGACATGAGCTCGCTGCGGGTGCTCGGGTCGGTCGGCGAGCCGATCAACCCCGAGGCGTGGATGTGGTACCGCCGCGTCATCGGCGGCGACCGCTGCCCGATCGTCGACACGTGGTGGCAGACCGAGACGGGCGCGATCATGATCAGCCCGCTGCCAGGCGTGACCGCCGCGAAGCCGGGCTCGGCACAGCGCGCCATCCCGGGCGTCGCCGCCGACGTCGTCGACGACAACGGCCACTCCGTGCCGAACGGCCACGGCGGGTACCTCGTGCTGACCAAGCCATGGCCGGCGATGCTCCGCGGCATCTGGGGCGACCCGGAGCGGTACAAGGAGACGTACTGGTCGCGGTTCGACGGTCTCTACTTCGCCGGTGACGGCGCGAAGAAGGACGAGGACGGCGACATCTGGGTGCTCGGCCGGGTCGACGACGTCATGAACGTGTCCGGCCACCGCCTGTCGACCACCGAGATCGAGTCGGCCCTCGTGTCCCACCCCAAGGTCGCCGAGGCTGCGGTGGTCGGCGCCACCGACGAGACGACCGGACAGGCCGTGTGCGCGTTCGTCATCCTCCGCTCCGAGGCGGTCCAGGAGGCCGACGAGGTCGGCGAGGGCAAGGACCTCGTCCAGGAGCTGCGCAACCACGTCGCGAAGGAGATCGGCCCGATCGCCAAGCCGCGCCAGATCATGATCGTGCCCGAGCTGCCCAAGACGCGCTCCGGCAAGATCATGCGGCGCCTGCTGCGCGACGTCGCCGAGAACCGTGAGGTCGGCGACGTGACGACGCTGGCGGACAGCTCGGTCATGGACCTGATCAAGTCGGGCCTGTCGAAGGGCTCGTCCAGCGACAGCTGACACCACAAGATCGCAGAACGGTAGGCAACGGTGGGTGTGCACGCGCATACCCACCGTTGTCGTCGCCGGCGTGGTTGACTCAGGCGGGTGACCGAAGGACCGCCTCCGCCCGAGCCGTACACCTGGGTCGTGGAGTCCATCGACGGCCGCGAGACCATCGACCCCAAACCGCGGATCTCCCTGGGTGAGGACGGGCGTCTGGCCGGCACGACCGGCGTCAACCGGATCTCTGGGACCTACGAGGCCGAGGACGAGCTGGTCCGTATCGTCGGGACAGGCATGACGCGTATGGCCGGCTCGCCCGAGGCGATGGAGCAGGAAAGTCGCTTCCTGGCCGCGCTCGAGGGCTGGCAGGCCTTCCAGTACGGCGATGGGTGGCTGAGGCTGGGTCGCGTCGACCACGGGCTGGTCCTCGTCCTCAGCCAGCCCGGACCCCCCGGCTGACGCACGGGTTGGCTCACCGACGGGTATGCCGCCCGGCCGGTTCGCTCACCGACGCCGACGAGGCTCAGCGACGTCGCAGTGCTGCGGCGTCGCTGAGCTGATGCGACGTCGCTGAGCTGATGCGACGTCGCTGAGCTTCTGCCACGCCCGTCGACGAGGGGCACACTGCGCGCCAGCGCGCCGTCAGGCGCGCGTGCGGGCGAGTGCGTCGACGACCACGTCGACGTCGGCAGGGCGGCATACCTCGAGGCCGAGCTGCACGTGGTGCACGCCCGCGTCGGACCAGGCCGCGAGGCCGTCGGCGATGGCCCCGGCGTCGACCGGCAGGTGCCGAGCCTCGTCAGTGAGGTCGTCGAGCGAGCCGTGCACGTCGACGCCGACAGTCAGCGCGAGCGACTCGGGGTCGCGATCCTCCGCCTCGCAGGCCGCGCGGAAGCGGCCCAGCCGCTGGGTCCAGCGGTCGTCGGGTCGGCCGTACCAGGCGGTCTGCCACTGGTCGGCATGGCGAGCGGTGAGGCGGAGCATCCGATCGCCTTCGGCCGCGACGAGGAGCGGCACCCGCCGGCGCGGGGCGGGGAGGACGACGGCGTCATCGAGGTGAGTCCAGTTGCCGTGGAAGGTAACTCGCTCGCCGGCGAGCAGTGGCGCGACGACCGCCAGCACCTCCTCGAACCGGCCGACGCGGTGGTCGAACGGGTAGCCGAACGCGCGGTACTCCGGCTCGTGCCAACCGCAGCCCAGACCCAGGATGAGGCGCTGGTCGGCGACGTCGTCGAGGGTCGTCGCCATCTTCGCGAGAATGCCTGGGCTGCGGAACGAGGTCGCGAGCACGAGCGACCCGAGCTCGACCCGGTCGGTGGATGCCGCGAGAGCGGTGAGCAGCGTCATCGCCTCGTGGTAGCCGTTCTCGGGACCGTCCGCTGGCCGGTGGAGAAAGTGGTCGCAGATCCAGAGGCTGTCGACGCCCCCGGCCTCGGCCTGGCGCGCGACGGCGAGGATCTCGCGCCACGTGTCGCCGCCCTCGGCCGCTGACTGGGGAAGCACGATGCCTACCTTCACGCTTGCAGCCTAGGGGTGCCCGCCGCCGCCAGGCTGGATTGCCGGACGCCGATGGTGCAGCAGATCGTCACGCGGAAGGTCTGCGTGTGCTGGGGGCGATCACCACCAGAAGACGCAGACCTTCCGACAGATCTACGACCCCGTCTGTTGCCCAAGGACTACGACACGGTCCCCTGGGTGTCATCGGCGGCGGAGCCAGCCGTGCTCGTATGCCGCCCAGCCGAGCTGGATGCGCGTGGTGGCCCCGGTCGCGTCCATCAGCGAGCGCACCCGGCGTTGGACGGTCCGCAGCCCGACGTCGAGCTGCCGCGCCACCCGGGCATCCGAGGCACCGGCGATGAGCAGGGACAGGACCTGCAGGTCGAACTCGTCGGGCCCAGGCTGCGACTCGACCACCTCCTCCGCCTCGGGCGAGGCGAACACCAGGGGCCACGCGTCGCGCCAGACCAGGTCGAAGAGCGACTGCAGCGACTGCACCAGCCCGGTCGCGTGGATCACCAGAGCGGCCGGGTCGGAGGACTCTGCCTCGAGCGGCACCATGGCGGTCCGATGGTCGGCGATGACGAGCTTGGTGGGCACCCGGTCGACGACGCGCACCTCCTCGTCGCGACGGAGCACGGCGACGAGCTCGGGCTGCGACGTCTGCTCGACGACGTCCCGCTCCAGGACGATCCGGTAGCGCACGCCCCGGCCGACCGCGATGTCCTCGGCCTGGTTCTCGGCGGCCGGGACCGCGGTCGGCTGGTCGTTGACGAAGGCACAGACCTCCTCGACGGCACCGAGCTGCAGCTGGTGGAACCGCTGGCCGACGGCGCTCGCTCCGACGACCACCTCGACGAGGTCGTGCACGTTTCCGGCGGCCTCCGTGCGGTGGATGTCGGCGAGCCGTGCGGCGGCCAGCTCGGCCTGCTCCAGCTCGTGGCGCCGGTCGTTCACCAGTGCCCGCAGCGCAATGCCCGGCGGGGCAGCCACCCACCTGCCTGGCGTCGCGGCCGACTGCGCCACCAGGCCGCGCTGCTCGAGAGCCACGAGGGCCAGCTCTGCCTCGGGGCTCGACACGTTGCTGCGCCGGGCGACGTCGGCCAGGCCGGTCGCGCCGATTCCGACGAGGACGCGGTAGAGCGCGGCCTCCTCGGGCGTCAGACCCAAGGCCCCGAGGACGTCCACGCAGGCTCCTTTCGCCATCCACGACACGTCACGGCGGCGGCACGCACCACACCAGAGGCCACGTGGCGTACCCCCGCCATGGCGCACAACCGCCTTGTCCTCATTCTTCCGGACGAACCGGTCACTCGGGCACTCTGGCGGCGCCGGGTCAGCCGGCGCTGGTCCCCCGGCGCTGGGTCGCCCGGCGCCGGGTCACCCCTCGTCCCGGCGTTGCCCCCTCAGCTGCGCGGGCCCGATCAGGCGGGCCCGCGCACCACCGTTCGGAGGAAGAGCATGCGCCCAACCTGGCGTTACAGCCTCGGAGTGGCGGCCGTCGCGGTCCTCGCCGCCACCGCGGCCACTCCCACTGCCTTCGGTCAGGACGTCAGCAGACGCCCGATCGTCGGCTCCGCCGCAAGCACCGCAGCCACCGCCAAGACCCACCAGGTCACCCTCATCACCGGCGACGTGGTCGTCGTCGAGGGTGCCGGCACGAAGTCGCCGTCGGTGACGGTCCTGCCTCGCGAGGACGGGACGGTCCCGACGGTGGAGACCCGGCGCGTCGGCAACGACGTGTACGTCTACCCCGAGGACGCCGCGAAGGCGCTGGCGGAGGGCAAGGTCGACGAAGAGCTGTTCAACGTCACCGGGCTCGTCGCGCAGGGATACGACGACGCGAGCACGAAGACCCTTCCCGTCATCACCACCTACACGACGCGGGTCGACACGCGTTCGGCCCCGACCACGCCGCAGGCCGCGACCAAGGGCAAGACGCTCCGCTCGATCGACGGCGTCGCGATGAAGGCCGACAAGGGCAACGCGGCCGAGTTCTTCGCCGACATCACGGACCCGTCCACCTCGGCGGGTGCGAAGGTCGAGAAGGTCTGGCTGGACCGCAAGGTGAGCGCCATGCTCGACCGTTCGACGAAGCAGATCCACGCGGACCAGGCGTGGGCACTCGGGCTGACGGGCACGGGCACCAAGGTCGCCGTCCTCGACACGGGTGCGGACGCCGAGCACCCTGACCTGCAGGGCCGCATCGTGGGCTCGCAGGACTTCACGGGCTCCTACGGCGGCGCGCTGGACGACCAGCACGGCCACGGCACGCACACCGCGTCGACCGTCGGCGGGTCCGGCGCAGCGAGCGACGGCCTGAAGAAGGGCGTCGCCCCCGGCACCGGCCTGCTCATCGGCAAGGTCCTCGACGACTACGGGTCAGGCTCCGACTCGGGCATCATCGCCGGCATGGAGTGGGCCGTCGCCCAGCGCGCCGACGTCATCTCCATGAGCCTCGGCCAGAGCGGCGCCCCGGGCGACTGCACCGACCCGATGGCGACCGCGGCGCAGCACCTCTCGGAGACGAGCTCGAGCCTGTTCGTCATCGCGGCAGGCAACTCGGGCCCCGCCAACAACACCGTCTCGAGCCCGGCATGTGCCCCAGCCGTCCTGTCCGTGGGTGCGGTCGACCGGGACGACTCCGCCGCCCAGTTCTCGAGCCGCGGCCCGGCGGCATACACCCACACGCTCAAGCCGGAGATCTCGGCGCCGGGTGTCGCGATCTCGGCCGCTCGTGCGGGCGGTCGTGGGGACGACGCCTACGTGTCCAGGTCCGGCACGTCGATGGCGACCCCGCACGTCGCGGGCGCGGCCGCGATCGTGAAGCAGGCTCACCCCGAGTGGACCGGCTCCCAGCTCAAGGCGGCCCTCGTGTCGTCGAGCGACCCGAACATCCCGGGCGACGTGCGCGCGTCGGGCGCCGGCCGCGTCGACGTCAAGGCCGCCCTCGACGAAGAGGTGACGAGCGAGGTCCTGCAGGCCGGCACCTTCGACTGGCCGCACCCCGCAAGCCAGCAGAAGACGCTCGATGTCCCCTACACGAACCTCACCGACAAGGACGTCACGCTGACACTGGCCGTGGCCGGCATGACCGGCGACGACGGCTCGGCCCTGAAGTTCCCGGCGGCCGAGCTCGGGGCGACGACCGTCACCGTGCCCGCCGGCGCCAAGGCCGTCGTGCCCCTCATGGTGAACCCGGCCGTCAAGCTCGACGCCGCTCAGTACGGCGACATCACCGGTCGCGTGGTCGCGAGGACGGCTGACGGCCGGACGGTCACGACCCCGTTCGCGATGTACGTCCAGCCGCAGACCGTGACGCTGAGGATCCGGATGACGGACCGCCTCGGCAACCCGGCTGCGGGCGCCTCGTCCGTCGACGTCATCAACACGGACTCGCCCAAGGGCGAGCGCCGCTCCAACAACGGCGCGGCGGAGCAGGTGTATGCCGTTCGGCCGGGGACGTACCTGCTGTCCGGTTACGTCCAGTCCCCCGACGGTGACAAGAACGCCCCGGCGTTGGACTCGATCGCCTACTTCGCTCGCCCCGAGATCACGATCTCGGGTGACACGACGATCGACTTCGACGCCCGCAAGGCGCACCTGCTGTCGGTGAAGACCGACCGGCCGAGCGTGGCCGCGTCGACGACGCTGACCTTCTCACGCCTGTGGGACGGTTGGATCCACGCCGGCTCGATGCTCGGCGGGTCCACCGTCAAGGCGATCTATGCCGACGTCCAGGGCAAGCCGCAGAACGGGACGTGGGAGCTCGGCACGTACACCCGCCGGTACGCGCCTGCGGTCGAGTCGATGTCGGTCGTCGGCGGTGCGACCCTGCACCCGACGGCTCCGATCATCACGGCCGCAGGTCTCGACGGGGCGGCCCAGGCCCCGGTCGTCGACGCCGGTGCAGGCACGGCCAGTGACCTGACGGCGGCCAAGGTGAAGGACAAGGTGGCCCTCGTCCGGCTCACCTCGCCCACGGGCAACCTGACCTCGGCCATGGCGAACCTCGCGAAGTCGGCCGGAGCCAAGGCGCTGCTGCTCTATCGTCCGGTGACGGGCCAGTGGTTCCCGAGCGTCGGCTTCCCGGCGGTCCCGGTCGCGGCATACGCGCTGCCGATGGCCGAGGGTGACGCCCTCAAGGCGGCGCTCGCCTCGGCCCCCGGCAACGAGCTGACCCTCGCGTGGAAGGCCACGGCTCGCAGCCCGTACGTCTACAACCTCGGCTTCACCGAGAACACCCCGGTCACCGACGACAAGACGTACGTCGTGCACGACAAGAAGCTCGGCAGCGTCGACGCGACGTACACCGCGATGGGTGTGGACACGGCGTTCGTCGGCTTCTCCCAGATCCGCCGCCCCGACGGCACCAGCCTCGCCGTGTCGAACTTCGACTCCGTGCCCGAGCCGGGCAAGCGCACCGAGCTGTTCACCGACGACGGCACACAGTGGAAGCAGTGGGTCATGTCGAGCCTGCCGTTCGGTGAGGCCATGGAGGGCCCGTGGCGGAGCTACCCGGCCGGCAGCACGCGCGCCGAGCAGTGGCACGGCGGCGTCATCGCCCCCACAGCGATCCACGACGAGGACGGCGTCGAGCAGCTGACGGCGGAGCGCCAGGGTGAGCTCATGGGCTTCGCGCCGCAGATGTACGGCGACGGCTTCGGCCACGCAGCCATGCCGGGCAGCTTCGGCGACGCCGGAAGCCTGCAGCTCAAGCGCGACGGAGTCCTGATCGGGTCGAGCCCGTTCACGTCCGGTGTCTTCGAGGTGCCGGCCGAGGACTCGCTCTACGAGCTGACGATGAACCAGTTCAAGTTCGGCCCCTCCGCCCAGTCCTGGAAGCGGTCGACGCAGGTGGCCACGACGTGGGCGTTCCGCTCGCACATCGAGCCTGACGTGTTCTCGCGGGCGCTGCCGCTGATGTTCCCGAGGGTGGGTCTGCCGGAGGACGGTCTGAAGACGCTCGCCGCATCGGGCGGCCAGCAGCTGTCGATCCGCGTCGACGGGCACGGCGGCTACACGCCCGGTGACATCACCGATGCCAAGGTCGCGTGGTCGTACGACGGCGGCACGACATGGACCGACGCCACGGTGACGAACACCGCCGGCGCCTGGACGGCGACGGTCGACCACACCGGCGCGTCGGGCAAGAACGTGACCCTCAAGGTCGAGGTCACCGACAGCTCCGGCGCCACGGTGACCCAGGTCGTGACCGGGGCGTACGCCGTCCGCTGACCCGGATCACTCGGGCCTTGACCAGCCCCACGACGTATGCCGTCCGCCCCAAGGCGGGCGGCATACGTCGTTCGGCGCGGAGCCGGCGGAGTATGCCGTGAGCGTGCGTCGGCGAGTGCCTGCTCGCTCTGCACGTAGCCTGCGAATCCGTACGGTGTGGGCACGAGGTCGTCGAGGGGCTGGGATCATGGTCGGTATGCCGCGTCGGACAGTGCGACTCGTCGCCGCGGCCATCGCTGGGGTGGCCGTCGCGCTGGCGCCGGTCGGGCTGGCATCGGTGGGGCTGGCGACCACGGCGCACGCGGACGACGCGGGACCCGTGCCGACACCGTCGCCGTCGGCGCTGGCCAGCATCGGGCCGGACGGTCGCGCGACTCCGGCACCGGGAGCACCGGTTGCGGCCCCGCCCGCACCGGACCCCTACCTGGACGCGCTCGGACGGACGACGGACGACTTCGTGTCACCGGTTCTGTTGCAGTTCTTCATCACGGTGACATCGGTGGTGACGAATCCGCTTGCGTCTCAGGCTGGTTCGCAGGCTGGTCTGCGGGCTGGCAGGCGGCCGCAGTCGGCGGCGAGCCTCGAGCCCGGCGGTGGGTCGAGCGCGCAACCCCGGGACTGGCAGCCGAAGGCCGTCATCAAGGTCCCGTTCGCCAGCGTGGCCACCAAGAGGGGGCGTTCGGCTGCACTGACCAAGGACCAGATCATCTGGGCGGCCTACGTGGCAGCCGCGAAGGTGGAGTCCGGGCAGTGCCACCTGCCTGTCATGCTCCTGGCCGCCATCGGCGAGGTGGAGTCGTCGACGCTCCGTGGCCGCACGCTTGATGCCGCACACGACGCCGTGCCGCCGGTGATCGGCCCCGCCCTGGATGGCGGCGCCTACCCGGCAATCCATGACTCGGACGGCGGCGCCCTCGACGGCGACCCGGTGTGGGACCACGCGGTGGGTCCGATGCAGTTCATCCCGGCGACGTGGCGGATCTGGGGCGCCGACGGCAACGGCGACGGCGTGAAGGACCCGCAGAACATCGAGGACGCTGCGCTCGCGGCCGCGCACTACCTGTGCGCTGGTGGCCGCGACCTGTCCCAGCCGGCCGAGATGCGGGCGGCGGTCCTGTCGTACAACCACTCCGTGCGCTACGCGAGCACGGTCCTCGGCATCGTCGATGCCGTGTCGTCGGGTGCCGTCGCCGGCCCCTGACTCGAGGTGACCGCTCGACTCTGGGTGGGGTGCGCCCACCCGCTCGAGGACGCACCCGGCATACGGCTGGGCGGAGCATCTGCGTTGCTCCACCACGTGACCCATCGCACACTCCCTCTGGACACCCTCAGGGAATGACCAGCGCCACGTGATAGTTAGTTGAACCGTGAATCAACTGCGTATCGTCGTCTCCAGCACGCGTCCCGGCCGCATCGGCCCCAAGGTGGCCCAGTGGGTCGCCGAGCAGGCCCCGGCCTCCGACTGGGAGGTGGAGCTGCTCGACCTCTCGTCGCTCCCGTTCTTCGACGAGGAGGACATGCCGCGCAACGGCAACTACGCCAAGTCGCACACCAAGGACTGGGCGTCCAAGGTCTTCGAGGCCGACGCGATCGTCGTCGTGACGCCGCAGTACAACCGCAGCTTCCCCGCCCCGATCAAGAACGCGATCGACTACCTCTTCGCCGAGTGGGACCACAAGCCGATCGCGCTCGTCGGCTACGGCTGGACCGGCGCGGCCGACGCCACCGCCGACCTGACCAAAGTGCTCGGCCACGTCAAGGCCGACGTCGTCGGCTCGACCGGCCTCGTGTTCACCCAGGACGTCTCGCCCGAGGGTGAGCTGACCGCGACACCCGAGCGCCAGGCGGAGCTTGCCGCCCTGCTCGAGGCGCTGTCGGCCAAGGTCGGCGAGCTGGAGTCCGTCACCGCCGGCTGACGGCTAGCTCGACGCGGGGGCCCGCAGCAGGCTCGTGCCGCCACGGTCTGCGACGACGGTCCAGCCCAGCTGGGCGCGCAGGTTGTTCGTCACGGCCAGGTCGTTGTCGACCAGGGCGTAGGTGCACCTGTTCTCCGCGGGGTACTTCTCCCAGCCCGGCAGGGCATTGATGAAGTCCAGGTAGTGCCGGATGTGGGCCTGGGTGTAGAGCTCGGCGCGGGGGTCCTGGGTCACCTTGACGTTCGGGTGCTGCAGGATGAGCCACCCGCCGTACTCCCACACGTTGCAGACCACAGTCCCCTGTGGCAGCGCAGCGATGTCCTTGTCGAGTGCGTTCGGTCCGAGCCCCGGCTTCGCCGCGACGAAGGGCGCCATCACGGCCGCGAGCACGAGCCCGACGCAGGCGAGTGACGCCGTCGTGACGACCTCACGTCGCGTCATCCGCTCCGCCGGGATCGGGAGGACCGCCTGCAGAGCCGCCGCGGCCATCGGCGCAGCGATCGCTGCCGCGATGGCCACCGTCCTCGCGTAGGTGATGGCGAAGAAAAGGACGAGCAGCGCGAGCAGTACGAGCGGAACGCTCTGGCGGCTCGGCTTCCGGGCGACGGCGACGATCAGCGGGACCAGCATCACCAGGACGACGAGAAGCGGCAGATACGTCGCCTCGGGTGGCTGCCACTCGGTGATGTACTGCGTCACGTCGTGCACCTGGAACGGCGAGAGCAGCAGCCGCGGGCCGACCGGCGTGGCCATGGCCACGACGACGGACAGGACGGGGATGAGCGCCAGGCGGGCGGCCTCGCGCATCGACAGCAGCCTGGCGACGAGCATGCCGACCAGCACCACGCCGCCGATGACAGCCCCCACGAACCACAGCCCGTGCGAGCACGCCCAGACCCACGAGATGGCGATGAGCCACCAGCGCGGCTTCTTGTCCGAGATCGTGTCCATCCATGCCGAGGTCGTCACCATCGCGAACGCGAACGAGACCACCTGGGGCCGAGGCGAGAGACTCCCGGCCATCCCGACCGTCGTCAGCGCGAGCAGGATCGAGGTGATGAGCAGTCCGGACCTGCGCCGGCAGACCCACCAGAGGGTGGCGAAGATCGCGACCGCTGCCAGCGACCGAAGCCACGCAACCCCGGGCAGCCCGAAGTGGTCGTACGCCTGGAACATCAGCAGCTGCGGGAGCCACTGGTTGAAGATCCACGGCAGCTGCGACGAGGCGCTGTACGGGTCGTTGATGACGAAGTCCCAGCTGCCCGAAAGCAGCTCGCCGGCGCGGATGTGCCAGAAGGTGTCGGGGTCCGAGATCGACTGCAGGACCTTCACGGCACCGAACGCGATCAGGATCCCGGGAATCGCGACACGTATCCCATAGCTCACGACTCCGGCCGGAGCCGCGGAATCCTGGTCGTCCGGTTCCGTCGATGCCGGGCTGGTGGTCTTCGTCGTCGAGGTCACGGTGATGGTGGAGATTGCGCGGACCGGTCAGAAGCCGGAGAAGGCCTGGATCATTCGGATGGCTCCCGGGCCGATGATGACGACGAACAGCGCCGGAAGGATGCAGAACATCAGCGGGAACAGGATCTTGATGGTGACCTTCTGAGCCTTCTCCTCCGCCTTCTGCTTGCGCACCAGCCGCATGTTCGTCGTCTGCTCTCGCAGCACAGCGGCGATCGGCAGGCCCAGCCGGTCGGCCTGCACCAAGGCGGTCGTGAAGCTCTTCACCTCGGGCAGGGTCACTCGTTCGCCCATCGAGGAGAACGCCTCGCCGCGCGACTTGCCGATCTGGATCTCGGAGATGACACGGGCGAACTCGCCCGCGATCGGACCTTCGACGTTGCGCGCGACCTGGAGCAGCGCGGCGTCGAAGCCCTGGCCGGCCTCGACACAGACGCTGAGCATGTCGAGCGCGTCGGCCAGGCTCTTGCTCGTCTGCTCCTGGCGGCGCAGGGCGGCGTTGTAGAGGAGCAGGTCCGGCAGGAAGAAGAGCGCGCCGCCCAGCACAGCGGCATACAGCACGCCCACCAGCTGGAAGTCGCTGTAGATCACCCCGAGCAGCACCCCGAGCAACAGGGCGGCGCCCTTGGCGCCCATGATCCGCTCGACCGTCCACGGCGCCGGGTTGCCGGCCCGGTCGAGCATCGCGGTCAGACGCTCCTCGGCACCGCTCGGCGACAGCTTCTGGGCCAGGCCACGCGTGCGTTCGAAGATCGGCGTGACGAACCGGTCCTTGCCGCCGAGGTCGCTCTTGACGGCGTTGCGATGGTCGACCTGGTCCTCGATGAGCAGGAGCGACTTGGCGACGCCTCGCGGCTCGCCGGACGACAGGCCGAGGGTCAGGATGCCGACCAGCAGGCCGACGGCCAGAAGGCCGGCGGCGAGATAGATCGGGTTCATGTCCATGTCAGACCTCGATCTTCACGACTTGGCGCATCCAGAAGATGCCGATGATCAGGGCGACCAAACCGGCGGCGCTCATGATCAGCCCCAGTGGGTGCGTCCAGAGCAGGCTGACGTAGGCGTAGTTGGCCCTGAGCATGTAGAAGAACAGCAGGATCGGCAGTCCGATGAGGATGTACGCCGACAGGCGACCCTCCGCGGAGAGCGTGTTGACCTGACGCCGCAGCGACTCCCGCTCTCGCAGCGTTCCCGCGGTCGTCCTGAGCGTCTCTGCGAGGTTGCCGCCGACCTCGCGCTGGATGCGGATCGCCAGGACGGTCCAGTGCATCGACTGGCTGTCCATCCGGGCCGCCACCCGGTCGAGCGCGTCGGAAATGTCGGTCCCGATCCGTGTCTCGGCGAGTGCGCGGCGGAACTCCTTGCCCGCTGGTTCCGCAGCGTCCTGCGCCACAGCCTCCAGCGCTTGGGGAAGCCCGAAACCGCTGCGAAGGCTCGTCGAGATCAGCGTCAGGAGTCCGGGCAGCTGGGCCTCGAACTTGTTGGCGCGGCGGTTCGCCATGATCCTCAGCCAGATCGGCATGGCGATGATCCCCAGGACGGCACCCGCGGCAAGCCCGAGCAGCTTGGCGTCGCCGGCGAGGAGGAACCCCAGGGAGGCACCCACGATCACCGCGACGACCCGCAGCAGCAGCCACTCGCCGGCCCGGAAGGGCAGGTCGGCACGCTCGATGAGGGCCATGGTCTTGCTCGTCGACTTCCGGTCGGCCATGACACGCTCGCCGAGGTCGACGAGCTGGGTCGCCAGGGAGCTCTGGACGGCCTTGATCTCCTTGCGGGAGAAGGACATTCCGCTGCTGGCGACATACTCGTCGATCGAGGCGACGCGGCGCTCGCGCCTGGTCTGCAACGACGGCATGAGGACGATCGCGGTGAGCAGGAAGAGCGCCAGGGCCAGCGCCAGGCTCGCGATCAACGGGGTCTTGTCCGTGAAGTCGACCGAGCCGAGGGAGAACTGTCCCTGTGCTGCGGCCGGCGGGGTGGCGACCGGCGTCGCCGCCGGCGTGCCCGTCGGTGCGGGAGCCGGGGGCGTGCCGAACGCGACGGTCTTGGCAAAGTCGAAGTCGGTGTCGCCGGCCTTGCCGGAGATCTCGTACTTGTGCTGACCGGTCAGGGTCTCGGGCACCTCGACAGCCCACTGCACCTGGCGGTTCAGCGCCTGCGCCGAGGTCTGGAAGGCGGACGACACTGCGGCTGAGTTGCTCGCGGAGACGACGGACCCGCCACTCGCGGCTGCAAACGCCTTGAGCGCGTTGGTGGCGTCGGGGTCGCTCGTCTTGAACGCAACGACATCGACGCGGATGTCACGCCCTTGCAGGCGAGTCACGGTGTTCTTGAGCGCGAGGGCCTTGTTGACGGCCATGGTGTCCGCGCCGTCGCTGAGCAGCACGATGCTGCGGTCGCCCGTGGTGCCGAGGGCGACTGCGGCGTCCTGGACGCCGTCATAGAGACTCGTGTCACCTCGGGCCACCAGTCCGTTGATGACGCGTTGTGCGGCAGCGCGGTCCAGGGTCGGCGGCAGGTCGACGCCCGCAGTGTCTGCGAACGAGGCGACACCGACCTTGACGTCCGCCGGGACGGTCTTGAGGTAGGTCCGGGCCGCGGACCGCACCGTCGCCATCCCCTGTGCGCCCATCGAGCCGCTCGTGTCGATGACGAGGATGGCCTTGCGGTCGCGCTTCGGAGCCTGGTTGATGGTGGCGGGGTACTCCTTGCCGTCGACCGTGACCTTGAGGCTCGACGGGTCGACCTGGACGTCCGACTTGCTCCGCAGGGTAAGCACTCCCGTGAGAGTCGACGCGTTGGCGTCCGTCGACGTCTTGACGTCGCTGAGCCCGACAGTGACCGGGTCTGCGGCATGGGCGATGCCGGAGCCCAGCACCACCGTGCCCAGCGTCAGTCCCAGCACGCTCGTCAAGGTTGCGACGCGCTGGCGCATACGGCTCACAGGCCCACCCGGGAGAAGAGCGAGATGGGGAGGTCGACGCCGAGGTCGGCGAGGTCCTGCGTGAACTTGGGACGTATGCCGGTCGGCACGAGCTGGCCGAGGAAGCGGCCGTGTTCGTCGCGGCCGGCCGAGTAGTCGAACGTGAAGATGTCCTGGAGGGTGACCACGTCGGACTCCATGCCGACGACCTCGGTGACCTGGACGATGCGGCGCGAGCCGTCCTTGAGGCGCGACTGCTGGACGATGAGGTCGATGGCGCCGGCGACCTGCTCGCGGATGGCGCGCACGGGCAGCTCGACGCCGGCCATGAGGACCATCGTCTCCAGGCGGGAGAGGCTGTCACGGGGTGAGTTGGCGTGGACCGTCGTGACCGACCCGTCGTGACCGGTGTTCATCGCCTGGAGCATGTCGAGGGCCGCGCCGTCGCGGACCTCTCCGACGATGATGCGGTCGGGACGCATGCGCAGGCTGTTGCGCACGAGCTCGCGGATCGGGATCTCGCCGCGACCCTCGATGTTGGACGGGCGGGCCTCGAGCCGTAGCACATGGTCCTGGTGAAGCTGGAGCTCGGCGGCGTCCTCGATCGTGATGATGCGCTCGTCGTCGGGAAGGAAGGAGCTGATCACGTTGAGGGTCGTGGTCTTTCCGGAGCCGGTGCCGCCGCTGATGACGATGTTGCGACGGCCTTTCACGCAGGCCTCGAGGAAGTTGCGCACACTGACGGACATCGTCCCGAACGAGATGAGGTCGCGGTCGGTGAACGGGTCGGCCGAGAACTTCCGGATGGTCAGGAGCGAGCCATCGAGCGCGATCGGCGGCACGACCGCGTTGACACGCGAACCATCGGGCAGGCGGGCGTCCACCATCGGGCTCGACTCGTCGACGCGCCGGCCGACCCGGCCGACGATCTTGTCGATGGTCCGGCGCAGGTGGGACTCGTCGGAGAAGCTGGCGTCTACCGGATAGATCCGGCCGTCACGCTCGATGTAGATGTCGTCCGGCCCGTTGACCATGATTTCCGAGACCTCTGCGTCGCGCAGGTAGGGCTCGAGTGGGCCGTGGCCGAGGATGTCGTCGGAGACGTCCTGGGCGATGCGGGTCCGGTCGGAGTGGGACAGGGGCGTCTGCTCGGAGTCGATGACGTCCTGCAGTGTCTGCCGCACCTGCGCGGCGAGCTCCGACTCCGACAGGTGGGGGTCGTAGAGCCGCGGGCCGAGGGACTCGACGAGCGACTGGTGCACCCGCTCCTTGACGTTGGCGAACGGGTCGGCACCCCGTCTGCGGGCCGCGCCGTTCTGGGGCCTGACGGGGGCGTGTGTGGCGGGCTCAGCGATCTGCGACTGCCGGGCGCGGTCGAGACGGTCGGCCAGGTTGCTCATTTCTTACCCCCGAAAAGGCCGAAGCTGCGCTTCGCGCCGTTCTGCATGTCCTCGCCGAAGCGGCGGCGGATCTCGTGGTCGGCGAGGTCCCGGATCGCGACCGACACCGGGTTGCGCGGGTCGTCGAGGACGATCGCCACGCCCCGGTTGATCGAGGCCGGCACCGAGAGGCTGTTGGGGACGTTGGCCGAGATCGGTGTCTTGAGCGCAGCCTCGACGTCGTCGGCCTTGAGGCCCACCTTCGCGTCGGAACGGTTGAGCACGATCGTCCGTGCTTCTTTCGTTGCTCCGAGAGTGTCGAGCGTGTTGATGGCGATACGAAGGTTCTTGACCGCCGGGATGTCGAGCGTGGCGATGAGGACCGTCAGGTCGCTGACGTCGAACGCTGCGAGCACGTGCTCGGTGAACGATGGTGGCGTGTCCACGATGATGTAGTCGTACTGGATGCGCGACACCCGGAGCAGCTCGACGACGACGTGCGACGGAACGCGGTCGGCATCGGCAGGGTCAGCCGGCGCCGCGATGACATCGAGACCGCTGTCCTGATGCGTCGTGACGACCGACTGGACGCCCTGCTCGTCGAGGTGTCCGCTCATGGCGACGACGTCGCGGACCGAGCCGTGCGGCTGGAGCTGGAGGCTGATCGCGACGTCGCCGAACATGAGATCGAGGTCGACGAGCAGTGTCCTCGCACCGGTGGACGCGAGGTACGTCGCAAGGTTCGTCGACATCGTCGTCTTGCCGACGCCGCCCTTGGCGCTGAAGACGGTGACGACCTTTCCGTCCCGCCCGACCCCGTGGGAGGTGTGCCCGGCGAGCTGCTGCGTGAGAGACAGAGAACGGCGCACCGCTTCCGCGAGCGCCGTCTGGTCATCGGCCTGCACGACTTCTCGGACACCGCTGCGCAGCGCTTGTGCGAGGGCAGTGATGTCGAGGCGATGGCGCAGCAGGATGACGCCGAGCTCGGGACGGTCGACCCGCTCACGGTCTGCGAGCTCGCATGCCGACTCGAGGTCGATGTCAGGCCCGATGACGACCAGCGTCTGGGTCGGGTCGTCCTCCAGGGCCCGGCTGACCCGGGCACTGGAGTTCATCTGGATCGCGTCGCCGCCCAGCGCGAACCGGTAGTTCTCGGTGGCGACGGGGTCATAGTCCCAGAGGATCGTCATCGACTCACCGCATCTCTGAGCTGGAGATCCGTGACCTCCAGACCCGGGTCGACCTTGACGTCGGAGCCTCGGAGGGCCGCATACAGGACCCGGTTGTTGATGCCGTGGATGAGCACCGGGGCATCGGACGGCTTGACCGCGACGGTGACGAGGAAGTTGCCAGTGGCGCCCTGCGTCGTCGTTGCCTGGCCGTTTTCCGGCTGCTGCGCCGCCGCACCGGCCAGCGGCGAGTCGCCCATGCCGATGACGAGGACATCGCTGAGCAGAAGGCTCGTGCCGTGGATGTCGTTGTCGTTGAGGATCTTGGCCTCGGGAGTGTCGCGCAGGTCCTTGATCTTGTACGACTGGTAGATCGCGATGTGCGAGCCCGGCGTGACGAACTTACCGACGCGAGCCGGGTCAGACAGCGCGACCGACACGGCGAGCATGCCGCTCGGCACCTCGATGGCCTTGGTGCCGACCGGCGTCGTGCCGAAGCCTGCCGCGAGGAGATACTGGCCGGGCGGGATCTCGGACAGCGCCAGCAGCGAGTTGTTGTCCGCGTTGATGTCCTGCAGGGCACCTGCCGGCACCGCCTTCGCGGCGACCGACGTCTCGGCGATCAAGCCCGTACGTTGGGCGTCCTTGAGGGTCGTGCCCGTCGGGATGAGCTGTTTGGAGACCCAGACGGTTGAAGGGGTCTGCTCCGCGATCGCCCGTTCGTCGGCGTTCTGCGCATACATGATGACCAGTGCGCCGCCGCCGACAGCAAGAAGAACGGCGACGATGATGGCGAGAATGCGACGATTCATGTAATTCCCTCGAGAGTCTTTCTGGCTGGTCAGCCGGCAGGAGCGATCGTTGTCGGACCCCGCCCGGTGGTCCCGCCGCCGATGCTTCCGACGGGCCGGATGGGCGAGGTGAACCAGCCCCACATGCAGGTGCTCTGGTAACGCTTGTACTGGGTTGTGCTTGTGTCGATGCAGGTCGAGTCGCGATAAGCCGCGACGTTGTCGTTGTACGCGACGACATCGGCGACGCCAGGAATGCCGGACATTCCGGCGACGAAGAATGTCGATATCCCGTTGACGGTGAAGACAGCGCTTCCGCCCGTCCCGGTCACCGCAGTGATCACGGGAATGTCAACCTCCTTGCCGACGAAGCCAGGCAGGACGGTCTTGCAGTCCGTTGGCATCGACGCTCCAGGGTCGCTTTCGATCGTCCCGTTCGAGAGGAAGGCTGCCAGGCAGTTGTCAGTGACGTTGTCGCAGGCGGCTGGCGGGTTCGCCATCGTCTTGCAGGTCTTGACCCATCCGAAGCCTCCAGGAGTGAGCTGGCCCGACTGCGCAGAGAGGTCCTGCCCACACGGGAACTTCGCGGCAAGTGCCGCGGTCTCGGAGCCGTTGACGTGCGCGAAGATCTGGGTCATCCGGGGCCAGATGTCGCCGCTGCCGTCACCGTCGACATCCGGGTTAGGAGCCGTAGCGGTCGGGTCTCCCGGCGCGGGCGTGTACGGCGGCGACGGTGCGAACTTGGTGCCATTGGCGGTGGCTTGGTTCCAGTTGCAGATCCCGAGGACGAGGGGCAAGCTCGGGTTGCTGGCGCCGATCGGACCCCACGCGGCGCGAGCGCAGGCGGTCACAGTGGTCCCGCCGCCGCCTCCGGTGATCGCCTGCGAGAAGAACTTCGGCAGGACGGTCGCCCCACCGCCCGACTCGGTGTACGTCCGAGTCTCGACGTACTTCGTGTTCGGGTCCATCGAGTCGTTGAGCGGGTTGCACTCGCTCATCTGGCTGGCCACGCCGGGGCTCGTGCATGCCGGCAGCGTCGGGACGTTGTTGCCGCAGATCCCGGTGTCCGGGACCCGGGTCAGAGCGTCTTTGGAGTTAGCATTCGCGAGCGGCTTGAGCCGCGTAGACGCGTCCGCCGCCGACGCGCACGCCTGTCCGGCCCCGGTCTGACCGTTTGAACATGCCTGGGCCAGCGCCAAAGACGTCGCGTCCGTCGCGTTCTGCAGCTGGCGGCGCTCGAACATGATGTTGCCGACATCGACGCTGAGCGCCAGCATGCCCATGATGACCCCGGTTGCCGCAAGGATCGCCACGAGCGTCGCGACGGCGCCCTGCTCTCCTGCTGGCTTCCCGAAACGCAGATTCAGCCACCGCATTGCATCACCGCCGTGGAAGAGAGAGTGCCGTTGAGTCCCCAAGTACCCCCGACCAGAGCGATCGCCGGTCGCATGATGATCCAGCTGAAGGGCGCCGACGCCGTTACTTGCGCGCTGGCATTCGGGTCTGCCGGAGTCGGACAGAGCCTGTCCGGCGACGTCGTCGAGATGGTCAAGGATTGGACTGCCGGGGCGCCCGCGGTCGCACGAGCCGTGACCTTGGCTGTATAGGTGGAGTCGCCGGCGAGAACGACCGCGGCACGCGCCCCTTCGCGCGCCGCGTTCGCGAGCTGAATCTCGAGGAAGAAAGCGCGGCCGAAGTCGACGATTCCTGCGATCACCATGAAGAGAACCGGCATGAGAATCGCGAACTCGACTGCAGAGGTGCCCGACTCACGCTTCGACGAGCGACGCCTGACCGCGCCTCGCGGCTGCCACGGCAGGGCATCGTGGGACTGTAACTGGGTGGGCACAAAGGTTCCGCTCAGAGCGCGTCGTTGACGGTGTTGAACGCACCGCTCACCGTCTGGCCGAGGGCAAAGACGATGGCGATGATGACGGCGGCAATGAGTGCGACAAGCAGGGCGTACTCAACTGCAGTCGCCCCATGCTCGCGCACGCCCCGAAGGCGTGTCACGAGGTTCCGAAACAGCCCATACACGGTAATCCCTCCCAAGACCTCCCAGGTTGACCTGGCTGTGCCAGGTGAACCCTGGCCGGAGCCTACCCGCTCCGGCGTGGTGGATCTGATTGGCGCCCGGGCACGCGATGGCATGCCCGGGCCGCCTTCGCGTCAGAGCGCGTTGTTCACCGTGCTGAAGGCGGTGCTGACCTTGTTTCCGACCGCGGCCACGATCGCCACGATGACGGCGGCGATGAGGGCGACGAGCAGGCCGTACTCGACGGCGGTGGCGCCCTTGTCCTTGGCGGCGTGGATGCGGGTCTGCAGCTTGGCAGCAAGCTTGGTCATGAAGAGATCCTCCCTGGAAACGGGCCACCCGATGTGGTCCCCCGGGGAGCACCGTAGGCGACTGCCAGACAAGTGTCACCAGAATCCCGAAATTTGACATGTAACCCGCAGGACGGGCATGATCCGCCCCCCGAACCGGTGTAGATGGTGCATCATCATGCGGGAATGCATTTGCTTGGGGGATCGATGACCGGGATGGCGGACCAAGCGCTTCGGGGACCAGCCACTAGTGACGAAGCGTCACGCCGGCGGGCTGCGCTCACGGCCGCGGCGCCTGCCGCAGCGGTGGCGATCGCCATGGTCCTGCTGGCCCGGTCGGTGACCTTCGGCGCCGACGCCAGGTGGCTCGCTGCACTCGGACACCACATCGCCACGACGGGGCGCATCCCGGCCGGGGTGCCCTTCGCTGCTGCCGACTCGAGCTCGTGGGCGAACGTCCCCGTCCTCGGCGAGCTCGTCTTCTACGCCATCGACGACATGGGCGACTGGGCCCTTCCGGCAGCCCTGGTCCTCGCCGCCGGAGCGCTGCTTGCACTGCTGGCGCTCGAGGCAATGTCAGCCGGCGCGGGGAGCCTGCCGACGGCCGCAACCGTCATCGCGGTCACCTTCGGCGCTCTACCGGTTCTCGGCATCGTGCGTGCTCAGTTCCTGGCGTTCGTGCCCGCGGCGCTCCTGGTCGTCCTGCTCAGGCGTCAGCACGAGCGACCGACGCGGGCCATCTGGTTGGCAGCTCCGCTTCTTGTCGTCTGGGGCAACCTGCATGGGTCGGCGCTCGTCGGAGTGGCGCTCCTCGGCGCTTACCTGGTCGCCTCCCGGATCCGTGTGCCCGGCCAGGCGTTCACCGCTGTGGCCGTCGGCCTGGTGGGGGTTCTTGCCCTCGCGGTCAACCCCGCCCACGTGAACACTTGGCGCTACTACACGTCCGTCCTCACCAACGAGGCGGCCACACGACGGCAGGAGCTGTGGGCGCCGCCGAGTCTGGACCGCCCGTTCGACGTGGCGCTGATCGCTGTCGCTTGCGTCCTCGTTCTCGCTGTCGCGCTGTCGCGGGCGGCGTCCGCTTGGGAGTGGGTCGCCATCGTGGGTCTGGGAGCCGGCACGCTGTTGTCGGCCCGAAACGGCTTCTGGCTTCTCGTCATTCTGTTCGTCCCGGCGGCACTGGCGTTCACCCGCCTGGGAGCTCGGGGCCGGGCCGGTGAACCCGGGCGCCACGCCGTGCGATCGGGACCCGTGGCTGGTGTCGTGCTGGGCCTGGCGGCGCTCGCCTCCGTGGCGATGCTCGCCATGCGCGGCGGGTCGTTCGTCCCGGCGACGCTCGTCGACTCTGTGGCGTCGCAGTCGACGGGCAGGACGGTTCTGGCGCCGGGTTCCCTCGCGGAGGACCTCGCCGCCGGCGGCGTCCGGGTCTGGATGTCGAACCCGATCGACGCGTTCGACCGGTCCGACCAGGCAGACTACCTCGACTACTGGCACGGGGTCGAGACGGCGAGCCGGGTCCTCGAGCACGTCGATGTCGTGGTCGCCCCGACCGGCTCCGAAGGCACGCGGCTCGCTGTGGAGCATGGCTTCGACGCCGTGGCCACGACCGACGGCTACGTCGTGATGAAGCGGCATACGGCCCGATAGCTGGCGCGAGACGACAAGGCGCCTCAGGGCGTCGGGAGACTCAGCCCCACGTTCACGTCATCGGGCGACACTGCCTCAACCGTTGCCGACGACAGGATCGGAAGTTTTGCGAGCTCTCTCAGCAGTGCGAGGTCCTCGACGGCCCCCCGCTCCTCGATCGAGAGCGTCGACTGGCCTGGTGGAAGCGGGAGCTCCAGGTTCAGCGTTCTCGACTCGCCTTCGCCGACGGTCACCCAGTCGGTGTCGCGGAGCCCGTGGAGCCTGAACCGGTTGGTCGAGAAGGTTCCACGAATCTCGATGGCCACCCGGACGTTCTGGGTCCGATCACTCATGTTGCTGAACCCGATGCTCGGGGTGGGGCCGAGGCGCTGGACCGGGCCGGTCGACTCCGGGACGGCAAAGACGCCGCCGAACCCGGCGACCACCGGGTGGAAGACGCGCTGCCGCAGGGTCGTCAGCTGGTCGGGTGTCAGGCGACCGTCCAGGGACTCTGCCGTGGGCCTGAGGTCGTAGGCGCGAAACAGCCCGTCTCCGGTCTGGGCAATGGGCGACCCCAGGGCTGTCGCCAGGCCGTGAATGGTCTCGGGTATCCGTGTGTCCGCCTCCTTGTGGACCACGACCCCACAGAAGCCCGCCGCCGCGAGCTGGTCTCCCAGGGCGACCGGATCGGTGAGCGGTAGTCCAAGTTGCCAGTCGGACGCCGCGGTGCCCTTGATAGCGCCGAAGCTCCAGGAGAGCTGCGGTGCCGCGACCCCAAGTGCGAGAAAATCCGAGAGTGCGTCGTCTTCCACCTCAGGGAACTGCACCACCGGCAGCTCGAACATCCTGCACTGTGGGCCCCACCTTGCCGCCACCTGCGTGCCGAACTCGGAGAGCGAGGCGAGTCGAGCCCGGTTGACCTCGTACGCTGGGGCGCGCGCCGGGTTGGTCTGGTCGAGCACGCCGACGAGGAGCAGGACGAGCGCGGCGCAGCGGGCTGCCGCCTTCCAGCCGCGCGAAGCCAGCCACGAGATCCAGAGGCCGACTGCCAACAGCCCGAACATGGCGATGAAGGCAAAGAGGCGTGACCACGTCCGAATCTGGGGCGTCACAAAGACCGCGACCAGGGCGTCCAGGCCACCCTGCCAGAAGTAACCGATGGTGATCAGCGCGCTCACGGCGATCGCGGACACGACCGAGGCCTCGCGGGCCTTGCCAGACAGGAGGCGGGACAGCGCAACCGCCAGGACTCCGACCACGCCGATGAGGGCGACGACGCCGATCGCATCCGACTCGTGGTAGTTCTCGGTCCGTGCCAGGTACACGTTCGTCAGCGTCGCCAGACTCGCGACCCGGTGGCCCGACCATGGCAGGAACAGGTCGATGAGCTGACCCGCCCAGTTCTGGGAGTCGACGAACGTTCGCCCCCAGGCCATCGGCCCGGTCACGGTCTCGCCTGAGATGCGCATGCGCGCGAACACGATGCTGCCCAATGCCATGAGAGCCACGAGCGCCGAAGGCAGGGCGAGACGGAGGGCACGCCCCAGGTCCCTGTTGGCCAGATAGCGAAGAGCCAGGATCGGGGCGATGATCACGAGGGTGAACGCGACGTAGTAGATGTCTCCCAGCGCTATGCAGACAAGCATCAGCAGACGACTCACCGGCAGACGCCGACCGAACACCGGCACGAACAACCGAGCGCTCGGCGATCTCCAGAAGCTCCGGCCGCGACAGGTCTCGATGATGAGGTAGGCGGCGAACGGGATCGCCCAGTATGCCGTGAGGAACAGGTGCTGGAAACGTTCCTGCTGCCCCGGCAGGACAGCGAAGAGGACGCCGGCCATCACGGCCGCCGGACGGGTGATCGAGTACTGCCGCGCCAGCCAATACATGGCAAGCGCCGATGCCGGGAAGCACAGGAAGAAGTAAAGGGCCATTGTCGTCAACGCATCGCGCGTGAGCCACTGAATCAAAGTCAGGATCCAGACGTGCAGGTCGTCGCCGGTGGACGACCACCCAGTGCTCATCCCAAACGGCGCGCCGAAGGTCAGGTTGTTGGCATATGGCCCGTAATCGACATAACCCCGGACCAGCGCAGCCACGTGGAGGAAGTCCACGGACAGGCCCAAGGGGGTCCCTGGCCGCCATCTCCAGACCTGCAGAGCCTGCGTGGCCGCGACCGAGGTCAGCACGACCACCGCCACCGGGCCGGCGGCTGCTCGCAGGCGTGAGCCCGACGGGCTCACCCTCGATCCCACCACGGTCCCTACGCTCCCCGGTCGCACGAGGGGTCAGTCTGCCTGACGTTGGTATGCCGCACGCTGCGTTCCCGAGATAAACGTGCTGGCCACGGTCAGCCCACGACCTCGTCGCGACTCTCAGGCTCGGACTCCAGCTCGGACGCTACGTATCGCTCTGCCAGTGCGTCCGCTATGGCGTCGTCATCAGCCTGCTCGACGATGGTCGGCAGCTCGATCCCGGGAACGCCGGCACGCGGGCCGTCGATGCGGCTGTCTTCCTTGATCAGGTACATCGGACGCTGCATAGACCTGAAGTGCAGCCTGCCGACGTACTCCCCGAGAATGGCGATGGAGAGCATGACTGCGCCGCAGACGATGGCCAGGAGCGAGGCCAGCGTGGTGAAGCCCGCCACCTCGATGGAGCCCATCCAGTACCTGACGAGGACCGTCACCAACAGCGCGAAGCCCAGGACCGAGCAGAGAAAGCCCATCCACGCGACGAGCTTCAGCGGTGCCGTCCCATAGCCCGTGACCATGTTCATGGCGTGTCGGGCAAGGCCCATGAAGGTGTAGGCCGACTGCCCGACCGCCCGGTGTGCCATCCGAACGGGCACCCGCCGGACCGACGTCGTCGTCCAGCTGAGCAGCACGTCCACGGAGGCGAACGGGTCGGCGACATGGGCAAAACCGTCCCGAAGGTCAGTCCGGAAGGCTCGCAGGGCACTGACGTCGCGAGCGTTCGGCACTCCGGCAACAGCCAGGCCGCCCTTGACCAGCCGAGAGGCCAGGGAGCGGGCAAAACCGTGCTCTTCGACGTCACCAACGCCGTACACCAGGTCCACTAAGGGGTTCTGCAGGGGCTCGAGAAGCTTTCCGAGCTCCTCCGGCAGATGCTGCAGATCGTCGTCCATCGTGACCGTGACCTCGAACCTCGACCGGGAGAGGCCTGCGAGGATCGCGTTGTGCTGGCCGTAGTTCCTGCGCAGGAGCAGACTCCGAACGGTGCGCGGATGCCGACGCTCGAGACGTCGCGCCACGGCATACGTGTCATCCGGTGAACCGTCGACGACGAGGATCACCTCGAAATCGTCCGTCCACGCGGGCAGGGCACGGTGGAGCCTTTCGACAAGGTCCGGGAGTGTCTCCCTGGAGCGATAGCACGGAACGACGACCGACACCTTCATCGGATCAGTATCGACGCTGACCCGCTCGCCCGTCGGTCAACGGCCACTCCGGCGGAAACTGAGCCGTAGATGGCTCAGGAACGAGATGCCGGCGACGACCAGGATGGCGAGGAGCTGGGCTATCCATGGGTCCATCCGGACTAGCTCCACGAGAATCGGTGTGGCGACGGCACCCAGGATCGCGCCTCCTGCCCATACGCCGACAAACCGTGTGAAGTCGACGAATACCGTACTCCCCGGGCCGAAGACGAGGGACCGGTAGGCGACAAACGCCACCGGGATGACCACGGCTTGCGCGCAAAGGATCGACACCATGTAGGGCAGGTCGGTCGTCAGGAACAGCTTGAGCACCCCGAGGTATCCAAGTGTGGTCGCACCCGCGACCACGACGTACCGGATGGGCAGGGCGCCAGTTCGGCCGCCCTGAGGGGGTGTCAGCACCCTGCGAGACTAGGCCCTGTCGCGATGCAAGACTGGCGCCGTGGAGCGAATCATGTTCTCGGCGCCGTTCCGAACCGGCCTGGAGCAGGAATACCTCGCCGAGGTGCTGGCATCGACGCACTGGCATGGCGACGGCAGCTTCACCCAGCGAGCAACAGAGTGGCTGATCACGTACACGGCAGCCTCGGCGGCCACGCTGACGACCTCCGGGACCCACGCTCTCGAGATGGCTGCGATGCTGCTGAACCTCGGGCCGCACGACGAGGTGCTTGTTCCGGCATTCACGTTCTCCTCGACTGCCAGCGCAGTGGCCCTCCGCGGCGCGACTCCGGTTTTCGTCGACATTTCGCCTGACACGCTCAACATGGACCCCAACAAGGCCGGGGAGGCCATCACACCCCGGACCAAGGCAGTCTTCGTGTTGCACTACGGCGGGGTCGCGGCCGACATGAATTCGATCATGACGCTCGCGGGCGACCACGCACTGGACGTCGTCGAGGACAACGCGCACGGCCTCGGCGCATTCAGCGGCCAGCGGCACCTGGGCACGTTCGGAACCTTTGGCATTCAGAGCTGGCACGACACGAAGAACATCACCTCCGGCGAGGGCGGGGCCCTGCTCATCAACGATGCCTCGTATCTCGAGCGGGCCAACGTCATTCGTGAGAAGGGCACGAACCGTACGGCGTTCCTACGCGGAGCCGTCGACAAGTACACCTGGGTCGATCACGGGTCGTCGTATCTGCCCAGCGAGCTGCTCGCCGCCGTGCTCCTTGCACAGTTCGAGAACTTCGAGCTGATCCAGGCCCGACGCCATGCTATCTGGGACCACTACGCGTCCGCTCTTCCCGACTGGGCGGGCGCGGTCGGAGCGCGTCTCATGGCGGTGCCGGAGGGATGTCGCCACAGCGCACACCTGTTCTATGTCGTGATGCCCGAGGCGGAGGATCAGCGAGGACTCATCGACCACCTCGCCTCACACGACATCGTCGCCACCTTCCACTACCAGCCGCTGGACTCGTCACCTGCCGGTGTGGCCCTCGGTCGTGCGCCTGAGCCCTGCCGCGTGACTGAAAACGTCGCCGCCAGACTTGTCCGGCTCCCCCTTCATGCTGGGATGTCTGTCGACGACGCGCGACGGGTGACAGAGGTCATCTGCGCCTACCGAACCCGACGCCGATGACCTGGGCATCCTTGAGTGGTGACGAGCTCGGCTTCCGGCCCAGTCCCCTTGAGTCCTCACGCTTCGGAGTCACCGTCGGTCGGCTGAGCGTCGGGTGGGACAGTGAGGAGCCGAAGGCCGCCGAGTTCGTCGCGGTGGTGTTGAGCTCGGCCGAGGAAGAGCTCATCATCGCGCGATGGCCAAGCCGGATGCTCACGCTCGGTGCGGTGGCCGCACAGTCCGGTCGTGCGGTCCTCCATGCCGACGCGCTCGTCTACTGGGAGGCGCCTGCAGCTGTCGTGCTGAACGCGACTGAGGCCACGCCGGACCCGAGCATCCACGTCGGCCCCGCGTCGCGCGATCCGGAAACGGCCGTCGAGGCGGTCCGAATGATCGTGGAGGACTCGTTCCAGGCATATGGCAACCATTACCTCGCGAACCCCGACCTGTCTGCCGAGGCCGCGCTCGCCGGATACGTCGAGTGGGCTGAGCGGACGCTCGAGGACCGCCCCGACGATGTGATGCTCATGCGCGTCGACGGAAGACCCGTCGGCGTCGCGACCCTGATCTTCGACACGGATGCAGACGACCTCGAGATCGAGCTCGCCGGTCTTGCTCGGTCAGCCCAGGGACAGGGGCTCTACGGGCGCCTTCTTGGTGAATGCGCTCGCCAGGCAGCGTCCCGCGGATCCAGCAGACTGTTGATCTCCACCCAGGTCCAGAACATTCGTGTCCAGCGTCTGTGGTCGCGTGCTGGCATGGTGCCGCTCGCGGCATTCGACACCATGCACGCTACGACGCCTTCCATGCCGCGCGCTGCGACCTAGGGGTACGTAGACGGGCCGGTCGTCGTGAAGCTGAACACTCGCGTGATCCACACGTACTGTGCGACCAGGAAAAGGAGAATGACCAAGACCAGCGGCAGCCATCGCAAAAGCCGGTGGTACCGAGCTGGCACCACAGCACTGGGCATCTCGACGAACGGCCACAGCGGCGCGATGCTCAACATGAGGTACCGCACAATGCTGGGACTCGGGCGGGATGCAGCAAGCAGGTAGAGGGGATAGGCGAGCCCCCAGCCCCTCAGCTCCACTCCCCAGCTCCGGGCACCGGGCCGTAGCGCAATCAGTACGACAGCCAGGGTGATCGCTACTGCGATTATCGTCGCCGGCGTCAAGGACAGCGCATCTGCAAACCATCCTCCGCCAAGGGGACCACTCCCGACCTGGTTCACCGGCCACGCAGAAAGCGTGTCCAGATAGGCATTCGGATGCCCCGAGGCAATGCCAGCGATGAGCGGCCAGAGACCCAGGAACAATCCGGTCACAGCGGCCGTGACGACAACCACCACGCGATCGCGCGTCGTGAAACCACGACCTTCGGAGCGGAGTCGCACCAGGCCGTGGACCAGAATGACGACCGCCAGCGGAAGCACGATCGGTCTGGTGAGCGACAAGCCGAGCGCGACCAGGACGACGAGCGAGTACCTACGCCGGCTGAGGGCGAACAACGCAGCGACGAGCAGCAGGAGCGCCAAGCTCTCCGCGTAGGCAGTTTGGAACAGCACCGCGGTCGGATACGCACACAGGCAGGCCAGGAGCGCTCCGGCGTTGAACGCCCCCGCTCGTGGAAGCACCAGACGATAGAGCATCACCATCGCCACGGCCCCGAGACCGATGCTCAACATCCACGCGCAGACCGTGAACGGCAGCGAGGTGACGAACATGAGTCCGCGCACGAGCATCGGATAGAGGGGCAGGAACGCCCACGCGTTCTCAGTGACCTTTCCGTCCACCATGGGAATGGGCACCGGATAGCCGTTGGTGGCGATCGTGTGGAACCACTGACCGTCCCAGTTCGCGAGAACGCCGAAGTAGCCTGGCGCTTCCTGCATGGGAAGACTGACGTGATAGGCAGGTCCATCCTGAATCATCGCCATCTGTCGGTTCGCGCCAATCGAAAGGAAGATGGCGGAGACCGAACCGAAGGCCGCGAAGATCCCGAGCGGCACGAGAGTGGCCCGGTCGCGCACCATCGCCAGGATGGCCTGACGTAGTGATCTGCGGTGAGTCGGTGTGGTCATCGGGGCGACCCTATGCAGTCGGCGGAGGTCCCGTGACCGGTTCGGGCAGGTTCGACACAGAACAGGGTGGCTGCGCTTCCGCTATGCGGTGCGGCCGTCCGGCTTCCGCGCCTTGCGGGACCGGCTGAACCAGCCCCCCGAGCGCGCAGCGGCCTCCGCCGAGCGCTTCGCCTCGTCCTCCCGGACCTGCTGGAGCATGGTCTTCGGCGTGGGCGGCGGCCACTTCTCGGCTCGCGGGTCCGTAGTGTCCATGTAGAACTCGGTCCAGCCGTAGTCGTCGCGATAGCGCAGCTTGCCATCGCCGACGTAGTACCAGCCTGCAGGTTTCTCGGTCATGCCTCTCCCCCGAGCGCACGTTGACGGACAGGATTCGCCCCCCAGTCGCCCAATGTAGGGCCCGTGGCCCCGTCGAACCAGCAGTGTCGGAATAGTCGCTTTCAGCTGTGTCGGGTGAGCCGCGCGAGCCCGTCGATAGACTCGACGCGGCTCCTCGCGCTCCCCGCGGCGACGCGCGAGCCATGGTGTGCCGGGAAGTCTGGTCGGCGATCACGCACCCATCCGCTCGGAGGCTTCCATGGCAAGCGACCCGCACGCGTCGCCCGACCCGCACGCGTCGCCCGACCCGCACGCGTCGCCCGAGCGGCATACGTCGTCGGAACGCCTGCTGCGCCGCGGGACGTGGCACGAGGCCCGCTACGTCGCCGACCTCCTTCGCACGGAGACCGTGGGCGGCGCGCTGCTGCTCGGGGCCGCACTCCTCGCACTCGTCTGGGCCAACTCCCCCTGGCGGGAGTCGTATGCCGCTTTCGGCGACATCGTCGTCGGCCCCCCTGCGCTCCACCTCGACCTCAGCCTCAGCGCCTGGGCCGCTGACGGCTTGCTCGCGGTCTTCTTCCTCGTCGCGGGGATCGAGCTGAAGCGCGAGTTCGTCGCCGGTGACCTCGCCGACCGGCGAAAGGCAGCCCTGCCCATCGCCGCGGCGGCGTGCGGTGTCGCGCTCCCCGCGATCCTCTACGTCGTGACGGCGCTGACGCTCACCCGAGGCGACAGCGCGACCGACGTCGGCGGCATACTCCGCGGCTGGGCGACGCCCACGGCGACCGACATCGCGTTCGCACTCGCGGTGCTCGCCGTCATCGGGACGCACCTGCCGAGCGCGTTGCGGTCCTTTCTGCTCACCCTGGCTGTCGTCGACGACCTCATCGCGATCACGATCATCGCGCTGTTCTACACGGAGTCGGTCAAGGTGCTCTGGCTCCTGGCCGCAGTCCTCCCGCTTGCCGCATGGCGAATCCTGCTGAAGCGCAAGCTGACCAACCCGTTCCTGCTCGCCGTCCCAGCCGTCCTCGCCTGGGTGTGCGTGCACTCGAGCGGTGTCCACTCGACCGTCGCGGGCGTGCTCCTCGGCCTGCTCGTCCCGGTGAACCGCGAGCATGAGGACGACCCGGACCGTCACTCGCTCGCAGAGCGGATGGAGCACCGGATCAGGCCGTTCTCGGCCGGGATCGCGGTCCCGGTGTTCGCGTTCTTCGCGGCCGGCGTGACCGTCGTCGGCGGCGGTCTGGCCGCAGCCTTCCACGACCCGGCAGCCATCGCCGTCATCGTCGGGCTCGTCGCCGGCAAGGCGATCGGAGTCTTCGGTGGCACCTGGACGGTCGCGCGGTTCACCCGCGCCGAGCTCGACGAGGACCTCTCCTGGACCGACGTCCTCGGCCTGTCTCTTCTTGCCGGCGTCGGCTTCACCGTCAGCCTGCTGATCAGCGAGCTCGCGTTCGGCAGCGGCACCGAGCAGGACGAGCACGCCAGGCTGGCGGTGCTCACCGGCAGCCTGCTGGCCTCCCTTCTCGCGGCGGTCGTCCTGCGCATCCGCAACGCGCACTATCGCCGCGTCGAGGTCCGCGAGGCCGCTGACCGCGACCACGACGGCATCCCCGACGTGTACGAGACGGAGGAGTCGGCGTGAGGACCATTGTTGTTCGTGGTCGGCCCCCGCTGGCGCTGCCTGCCATGTTTGGGTATGGCGAGCACAGTAGGGTGGCTTTCGGCGGGCGTATTTCGCGCTTCGCGACCCGAGAACCGAGGAAGTGAGCGATGAGCACCGATCCCCGGCAGGAGCGGACCCTCGGCCAGCTGGTCGCGTCCGCGACCCAGGACATCTCCCTGCTCGTGCGCAGCGAGATCGCCCTGGCCAAGGCGGAGATCTCGGTCCAGCTCAAGAAGGCCGGCACCGGTGGTGGGCTGCTCGCCGCGGCTGCGGTCATCGTCTTCTACTCCGTCTACTTCATCTTCACCACGATCGCCGAAGGGCTGAAGGCGCTCGGCCTCCCGGCCTGGGCGGCATACCTCATCGTCACGGTCTTCATGCTGCTCGTCGCGGCGCTGCTCGCCTGGCTCGGCGTGCGCAAGCTGAAGACGGTCAACCCCACGCCTGAGAAGGCGATCGCCAGCACCCAGCAGACGATCGAGGGCATCAAGGCTGCGACCGAGCACCCGGGCACCGTTGTCCCCGCGCCCCGCCCGCCGTGGGACCAGCCCAGCCTCCCGCAAGCGACGGCCGCCGCGCCCGCGACGCCGCCCGCACCTGACCCATCCCGCGACGCTTGACCGATCTCCGAAACCACCAACCGATGCCGGTCGACGCCGCCTTCGTCAACATCGAGGGCCCGTGGGAGCACCGCTACGTGTCGGCCAACGGCGCGCGCTTCCACGTCGCGGAGCTGGGCGACGGGCCGCTCGTGCTCCTGCTGCACGGCTTCCCGCAGTTCTGGTACACGTGGCGCCACCAGCTGGTGGCGCTCGCGCATGCCGGCTATCGAGCCGCGGCGATGGACCTGCGCGGCTATGGCGGATCCGACAAGCCTCCCCGCGGATACGACACCTACATGTCGACGCTCGACACCGCGAGTGTCGTGCGGGCCCTCGGCGAGAAGGACGCCGTCATCGTCGGCCAGGGGCTCGGCGGCTGGGTCACGTGGTGCATGCCGACCTTCCGCCCCGACGTCACGCGCGCCATCGCCTCCCTGTCGATGCCGCACCCGCGGATCATGCGCAGAGCCACGTGGAGCGACCGCAAGCAGCGGCGCGCATCGGGGTGGATCGCCGCGCTGCAGAAGCCGTTCGCTCCCGAGCGCGAGATGGCCCGCTCGCACGAGTACGTCGAGCGCCTGATGCGTTCCTGGGCCTCCCCCTTCGGGGCGTACCCGACCGACGAGGACATCGCGCGCTACGGCGACGGCATGATGATCCCCTTCGTCGCACACTCCGCCGCCGAGCACTACCGGTGGCTGGGCCGCTCGTCCGTCCGACCCGACGGACCGATCTTCATGCGTCGCATCCGGCACGCCGTCCGCGTGCCGGTGCTGCAGCTCCAGGGGTCCGACGACGGGTGCGTCCTGGCCAAGGCGACGCACGGGTCCGGCGCGTTCGTGCCCGGCGACTATCGCAGCCTCACGATCGACGGCGCCGGGCACTTCCTCTCCGAGGAGGCTCCCGAGAAGGTCAGCGCCGCCCTGGTCTCATGGCTGGACTCCCTTGCCTGACTTGGATTTCGACCTTCCAGACGCCGGCGGCGTCACGTGGTCGGTGTGCGTCCGGCGCGTCGAGGCGGAGCCGGGACAGGGGAGTCGGGGAGCTCGCTCGACGAGTCCCCTGGACTCCGGTATGCCGCTCGGGGTCGTCGGCGGCGACGTGCCCTTGCGCACCGCGTCCGTGGGCAAGGTTCTGCTGCTCATCGAGACTGCACGCGCCATCGCGGCGGGCGAGCTCTCGCCCGACGAGCCACTCACCCGGACGGTCGACCTGTGGGTCGGTGACTCAGGACTGTGGCACACCCTCTCGGTCGAGACCCTCCCGCTCATCGACGTCGCGGCGCTCGTCGGCGCCGTGTCCGACAACCTTGCGACGAACGTCCTGCTGCGCCGGGTCGGGCTCGCCGAGGTCGCAGCGCGCGCCACGGCCCTCGGGCTGCGCGCGACCGCTCTGCACGACCGGGTGCGCGACGTGCGGTCGGCCGAGCATCCGGCGACGCTCTCCACCGGCACCGCCATCGAGCTGAGTGCGCTGATGAGCCGAGTGGCCGCTGGAGCCGCAGCGAGCCCCGAGGCGGATCGTCTTGTGCGCCAGTGGCTCTCGGCAAACGTCGACCAGTCGATGGTCGGGTCCGCGCTAGTGGAGCAAGGCGGCATGGACCCGATCGCACACCATGTCTCGCTCGGGGGCAGTCCACTGCTGTGGAACAAGACCGGGACGGACTCGGGCGTCCGGGCCGATGTCGGCGGAGTCACGGTCGGCGACCGCACGGTGACGTGGGCCGCCATCGCCAACTGGGAGCCGGCGACCGGCACGCGCCTCGAGCCGCTCACCATCTGGGCGGTGCTCCGCGGCATGCGCCACATCGGCGAGAAGGTGCTCTCCACTCTCTGAGCGCGCGCTGTCGACCTTCCGCACTTGTCCTTCGTGGAGAGTCTCCAGCGTGCGGACCGTCGGACACACAAAGTCCGTCGAGGGCGCCGCAGCTGAGCGCAGCTCGGCGGTCAGGCGAGTAGATGGTATGTCCGAGCGAACCTGCCCACACTCGACGCGCTGACGTCACCGTCCTCTGGCAGACTTCGCTCGCCAACTCACCGAAACAGGGGCCCCTTCATGCTCAGTCGCCGCTCACTCGCGGCTGCCCTGACGGCCGCGCTCGCCGCGCCCGTCCTGGCCGTCTCCACCTCAGCAGCCGTCGCGTCCTCGTCGCCGACCGCCGCCAGCACCGCCACCAGCACCGCCACCACGGCCACCACAGCCGGCGCGCCGGCCGCCAGCGCATCGCCGGGCAACCGCCTGCACGCCAAGCCACTGCCGCGTCCCCATCGCGGCAAGACCGAGCACAGCAAGCACGCCCAGGGCAAGGTGCTCGTCGAGTTCAAGAGGTCCGCCTCGCAGGCGTCCCGTGACAAGGCGGTCAGGAACCGTGGGGCCAAGGCGGTCGGCAGGGTCGCGGGCACGGACGTCGTCGAGCTGCAGACGAGCGGTTCCGCCGAAGACCTCGCGAGCCGCCTGCGCGGCGACAGCCAGGTCGCCCAGGTCGGCCTCGACTACATCCGTACGGCGTCGGTCGCGCCCAACGACCTCGCCTATGCCTATGGCGACCAGCCGTACCTCAACACCGTGCGTATGCCGTCTGCCTGGGATCGTCAGAAGGGCTCCACCTCGCAGATCATCGCCGTCGTCGACACGGGCGTTTATGGCGGGCACCCCGACCTCGCGGGCCGGGTGCTCGCCGGCTTCAACGCCATCACCGACACGGCCATCCCGGCCGGTGCCGCGAGCGACGACAACGGCCATGGCTCGATGGTCGCCGGCATCGCGGGCGCCAACACCAACAACACGGAGGGCATCGCCGGCGTCGCCTGGAACGCCCGCATCATGCCCGTGAAGGTGCTCGACGCGCAGGGCGACGGCACCGACTCCGACGTCATCCAGGGCATTCGCTGGGCCGCCGACAAGGGCGCGAAGGTCATCAACCTCTCGCTCGGCGGCGCCGACGACAGCCCGTTCCTGCACGACGCCGTGACGTATGCCGTCTCGAAGGGCGCCGTGGTCGTGGCTGCCGCAGGCAACACCGGAGCTGACCAGCCCGAGTACCCGGCGGCATACGCCGAGGTCGTGGCTGTCGCCGCCACCGACAAGGACGGCCGCCTGACCGACTTCTCCACGCACGGCGACTGGGTCGACGTCGCGGCGCCGGGCTTCGACATCGTTTCGACGTGGCGCACGTACGACTACTACGTCGGCTCGGGCACGTCCTTCTCCGCACCGATCGTCTCGGGGATCGCGGCGCTCATCCGTGCGCAGTACCCCACGTACACACCGGCGCAGGTCGCGGCGCGGCTCAGGACGACTGCCCGCGACGCGGGCCCGAGAGGGATCGACCCCTTCTACGGGGCGGGCATCGTCGACGCGACGTATGCCGTCGGGGGCACGTGGGCGGCCGACTTCCCGCAACCGTCGGCCGGGGTGAACGAGCCCAACGACGTGCCGGCGAGGGCCGTCGTCATGGCCGACTCGGCCACCGGCGCCATCGGGGCCGAAGGCGACGTCGACTGGTATCGCTACGAGTCCGCGAGCGCCCGGTCTGTGGACGTCCTGGCGAGGCCCTCGGCGTATGAGCCGACCCTCGCCCAGAACGTCGACATGGTGGTCAGTGTCTATGACCAGGACCTCAGGCTGATCGGTGTGGCCGACTCTTACGCCGAGGGCGAGCTGGAGACCCTGTCCTTCTTCATGGGCAAGGGCACCTACTACCTGGCCGTCCGGAACTACAACGGCTCTCGTGACACGCGCACCTACTCCCTTGGAGTGGTGGACACCCCAGCCGGAGTCTTCGACCCGGCTGCGTCGATCTCGTTGCCGGCCGCACCGGCGTCGGCCGTTGCCGTCGGCGACGTCACCGGCGACGGCAGGGCGGACATCCTCGCGGGGCCGACCTTCACCAACACGCCGAGTGCGCCTCTCTATGTTCTGCCGCAGCAGGACGACGGCACGCCAGGTGCTCCAGTGCCGTACCAGACAGTGGACGCCGCACTGCCCAACAACATCGTCGTCTCGGACGTGAACGGCGACCACCGCAACGACGTCGTTCTGTCGACCAGTATCGGAGTGCAGGTCCTCACCCAGTCCGAGACCGGGACCCTCGAGCAGGCCGCCGTCGTGCCCGGGGCGACGGGAACGTACGTCGCGGCCGGCGACCTCGATGCAGACGGACGGGTCGACCTCGTGACGAGCTCGTACTCGGATGTCGCCACGCTGATGGCACAGCCTGACGGCTCGTGGCGGCGTACGACGGTGTCGGACTCCGGGGGCTACGAGATCGAGCTGGGTGACCTCGACGGCGACGGGCAAGTCGATGTCGCAGTGAAACTCAACAACACCGGCGTGCGTGTCCTGCACAACACCGCTGATGGATGGTCGGCCACGGACCACCTGGTCGGCACGAACTTTCCCACGCACGGGATCGAGGTGGCTGACATCACCGGAGACTCGCGAGCCGACCTCGTCGGCACGATCGGCGGCAACCCACCGAACTCCCAGCTCGTCGTCTGGCCCCAAGCCGCCGACGGCACCCTCGCCGGGCCGAGCCTCCTGCCCGTCGCCGACTCCCCCGAGACGGTCGAGGCAGGCGACATCGACGGCGATGGTCGCATCGACCTCGTGTCGGCACACGGCATCTTCCGAAAGGTCAGCGTGCTGACGCAGCAGGCGGATGGCACGCTCGCGAAGCCGATCACCTCCCAGATGGGTTACGCGGACTACATGCGGTTCTACAGCCTCGCTCTCGGTGACCTGAGCGACGACGGCCAGACAGACGCTGTGGTGGCATCGAACGCCGGAATCGACCTGTTGCGCAACGCCGGTGGTCCGACGTCTGGTGGCGAGCAGCTGTGGGTCCGCAGCACGACGCCGTCCGACTTCGGCTCGGGCATGACCCTCACCTACCTGCCGACCGTCACCTTCCAGCGCGACGTCGACCCGGCATACGTCACGAACGCGACCGTCGGAATCCTCAACGGTCGAACGGGCGCTCGCGTCCCGGCGTCCGTGACGTACGACCCGGCCACTCGGGTGGCGACCATCAAGCCGACGTCGCCGCTCTACGACGCAGCGCCCTACCGCCTGCTCGTCTCGGGGGTGAAGGACACCGACGGCAACCAGATGACGACGCCGATCACCTCCACCTTCCGGACGACGGACGTGACGCCGCCCGCCGTCGGCAGCTTCACGGCGACCGGCGCACTCCGGGCCGCGACCCTGGCATGGAAGGCGCCGGCGATCACGGATCTCGACGGCTACATCGTGCGGATGGCCACCGGCGCCACCCCGCCCGCGGACGTCAGCTCCGGCACGGCGCTCTACTCGGGCACCAGCACGGCGATGACCGCGAGCAACCTCACCGGCGCGGTCTACTCCTTCCGCGTCTGGGTCAAGGACCGCGCGGGCAAGCTGAGTCCCGCAGCGTCGGCCAAGCTCGTGGGCACCGCGGTGTCGATGACCTCGAACGTCACCTCCCTGACCTCGGGCGGTTCGGTCACGGTGAGCGGCAAGGTCACGCGGCGTGACACGGGTGCCGCGATCGCCGGCGCCCCGGCGGAGCTCTACTGGCGCCGGGTCGGGACGACCACGTGGACGCTTGCCGCGACACGCACGTCGAGCTCGACCGGTGCAGTCTCCTTCGCGCACAAGCCGACCGCCTCCGTCGACTACATGTGGGTGTACCGAGGGTCGACCGCCTATGTCGGCTCCAGCAGCGCGCTCCGGCGGGTCGGGGTCAAGACGGCGGTGACCGCCACGGCGAGCCGCACCTCGGTCGCCCTAGGCGGCACGTTCACGCTGACCGGGTCCGTGTCGCCGGCTCACGCGGGCAAGACGGTCTACCTCCAGCGGTATGCCGGTAACGGCACGTGGACGACCGTGACGAGCAAGGCGCTCAGCTCCACGAGCACCTACTCGTTCTCGGTCAAGCCGACCGCCCGCGGCACCGCGACCTACCGGGTCTACAAGCCGGCGGACACCGACCATCTCGCGGGCTACAGCCCCAACCGAGCCGTCAAGGTCACCTGACGCGTCTCGGCCATGGAACTGACCCCTCGACTGCAGAGCTGCTGCGTCGAGGGGTCAGTTCCATGGGGCCGTGACAAACCGGACGCGTCACGTTCCCGGCGCTGGTCCGTCTCTGAGAGTGGCAAGACCCGGACGCGTCTGGGTGCCCCACACGAACCGGAGGAGTCGAGTGACCGAAACTGGAGACCAGACCGGCGAAGAGCGATCCGAGTCCGAGCGTGGGCCAGGCATCTCTGCCTTGGCCGCCACATCCACCGCTGTGTCGGTCGGTTGGGGGCTGGGCGACAGGCCGGGGCGGCGGGTGGTAGTGGACCGCCGCTACTCGTCCTCGCCGTCCTCAGCCAGCGGCAGGTGAAGGGAAAACGTCGCGCCGCCTCCGGGCGTCTGGTCGACCGCCAACGTCCCGCCGTGCGACCGGACGATCTGGGTGACGAGCGCCAGGCCGAGCCCGAACCGGCGCCCCGCCCCGTCGTCCTTCGCCCGAGCAAAGCGGCGCGTCAGGTGGCTGAGGTCTGCCGCATCCACACCCGACCCTTGGTCAGCGACGTCCACCACCGCCTCACGTCCACGGGCCTCGACCCGCAGCTCCACCCTCGACCCGTCCGGCGAGTGCGCAATCGCGTTGTCGGCCAAGGCCAGCACTGCGCGACGCAGGCTCGAAGCGACCCCGTCGACGACGACCGGCCGACGGTGCGCGGCGTTCGGCCACGCGAGGGTCACGCCCGACTCTGCGGCATACGGCTCGAGCGACTGGCCGACCTGCTCCGCCACGTGGACGAGGTTCACCGCGTCCTTGGTCGCCTCGGTCGCGTCGAGCTGAGCCGACAGCAACAGGTCGGAGACGACGTCGCTCATCACCTTCGTGTCGGCGACAAGCTGCTCGACCTCCTGGGCCTCCTCGTCGCGGCCGCTGGCGCGCAGCCGGCGTCGCAGCATCTGCGCGCGAATGCTGATGACCGACAGCGGAGTCCGCAGCTCGTGGCTGGCATCCGCGACGAACTGGCGCTGCAGCTCCAGCGCCTCGGCCAGCGGTCGCACCGCGCGCCTGGCGGCGAGCAGGCCGACCACCGCCGACAGAGCCACGCCGAGGAGTCCCGCCACCGCCATGGACAGCAGGAGGTTCCGCTCCTGCTGCTGGTGCAGCCTGATGTCGTAGACCGCGGCGAAGGTCGTGCCGTGCCGCTCGACGCCGGCGGTCGGCCAGTCCCGGCCGTCGGAGATGACGGAGATCATGCGCGGCTCGGACGAGCCGGATGCCGTGGCTCCCCCGGATGCGCTGCCGCCGCCGCCCGGCGCGCCGGTCGTCCCACCCGAGCCGCCCGAGCCACCGGACGCCGCGGTCGTTCCGGCCGAGCCGTCGCGGCCGGCCTCGCGATCGACCGCCGTCTGGACCGCGGCCACGATGGAGGGCGGAGTGCCAGGGGTCGCGTTCGCACCGGAGGGCGTTACCTCGACCAGCCAGATGCCGGGCGGCGCGTCGCCGACGTCGTCGACCGTCTGCGCCGCTGCGATCACCTGCCGCCGGATCTCGGTGGCCTGCTGCCGGTCGAACAGGATACCCGCGCCCAGGATGGCCAGCAGCACCACGACCGCGGTCGTGATCCCGATGCGCGTCGCGATCGACCGGGCGGCTCTGGCGACCGGATCAGCTTTGGTGTCAGTCGATCTCGTCACTACGCCCCTAACCGGTACCCAACTCCATGGACCGTCTCGACAACGCCCTTGCCCAGCTTGCGGCGCAGGTAGTGCACGTACGTGTCGACGGCGCCGAGGGTGTCGGCACGGTCGAATGCACGGTCTAGCAGCTCCTCACGGGTGAACACCCGCCTCGGCCGGCGCGCCAGCACCTCGAGGAGCGCGGACTCCCGGCGCGACAGGACCACGTCCTGCCCGTTCCCGGTGACGCGCTGCTCCGCGACGACGAGCCGGCGCGTCCCAACGGCGAGCTCCGCCGACCCCGCCCCGAGCGGCCTCCGCAGCGCACGCAGTCGGGCGAGCAGCTCGTCGACGTCGAACGGCTTGACGACATAGTCCTGAGCCCCCGCGTCCAGGCCCTCGACGCGGTCCGCGACGGTGCCCCGAGCCGTGAGGAACAGGACCGGCGCGGCGACCCCCTTCGACCGGAGCCGCGCAACGAGGTCGACCCCCTCGATCCCGGGCAGGCCGCGGTCGACGACGAGAACATCCCACGGCTCGACCAGTCCGCGATGAAGACCCGACTGCCCGTCGCGGACGACCGAGACGGCATACCCCTCCTCGGTGAGCAGCTGCTCGAGCATCACGGACAGCTGGGGGTCGTCCTCGACGAGCAGCAGTCGCGCGCCGAGCGTCAGGTCGTCCATGCGGCCCACGATCTCCCCTCCGTCTCATAACTTTCTGAGATCTGCTCAGGACGATCGACCTCGTGAGCAACACTCTGGCATCTCCCGACCGGGCACGCGTCCCTACCCGCGCGGCTCGGGCGCTGCGGCGCGGAGCGGAGTTCCGGCGCTGGCGAACGCGCATAGCCGACGTGCTCGAGGTCCTGGCCATCAGCAGCGTCGTCGTCGTCGTGGTGCAGTTCCTCGCAGGGGGTGGGAGCCACGCCCTGCTCAGCGGCAACGTCGGCGACCGGCTGACGGCCGTCGGCCGGCTGACCGGCCTCGTCGCGATGGACCTGCTGCTGCTCCAGGTGCTCCTGGCCGCCCGTGTGCCCTGGGTCGACCGGGTCTACGGGATGGACCGCGCGCTCGCCGCGCACCGCATCCTCGGACGCATCACCGTGCCCCTCGTCCTCGTCCACGTCGGGGCGATCCTGCTCGGCTACGCCTCCGCGGACGGGCTGACCGGGCCGTTCGGCTGGCTGCGCGAGCTGCTCATCCTGGTCACGGGCGGTGACGACCTGCTCCTCGCCCTGCTGGCGACCGCCGCGCTCGTCGCGATCGCGGTCACGTCCGTGCGGATCGCGCGTCGCCGCCTGTCGTACGAGTGGTGGCACGCTGTGCATCTCATGGCGTATGCCGCCGTCATCCTCGCGGTCCCCCACCAGATCTCGCTCGGGACCGACTTCAACGCCTCCCTGGTGTCGCGTGCGTACTGGTGGACCCTCTGGGTCGTCGTCGCGGCGAGCGTCGCCTGGTGGCGGGTGCTGCTCCCCGTGGTCCGGAGCGCCCGCCACGGGCTGCGCGTCACGGCGGTCAGGCCGGAAGGCCCCGGCGTCTGGTCGGTCGTCGTGCGAGGGCGCCACCTCGACCGCCTCGACGTGCGCGCCGGGCAGTTCTTCAACTGGCGCTTCGTCACCCCCAGCCTCTTCTTCGCCGCCCACCCGTGGTCGCTGTCCGCGGCGCCCGACGGGCGGACGCTGCGCATCACGGTCCGAGCCCTCGGCGACCACTCCGAACGCATCGCCGACCTTCGACCGGGCACGTTCGTGCTCGTGGAAGGCCCCTACGGCGCCTTCACGACCCGGGCCCGGACCCGCCCGAAAGTGCTGCTCATCGCGGCCGGGATCGGGGTGACTCCGGTCCGCGCGCTGCTCGAAGAGCTCGTCCTCGAGGGCCATGCGGCACCTGGCGACGTGACCGTGGTCTACCGCGCCAACGATGTCAACCAGCTGCCGCTGCACCCCGAGCTCGAACGGCTCGCCTCGCTCGCGGGCCACCAGGTCCTGTCCCTCGTGGGTCCACCGGCGAGCGGCTCGGCCCTGCCCAGCCGCGCCGGCGGCCGTGGCTCCGACGGCGAGCGCCTGACGAGGATCGTGCCAGACCTTGCTGACCACGAGGTCTACCTGTGCGGGCCGTCGCCATGGATGGCGCTGGTACACAAGGCGATTCGAGATGCTGGCGTGCCAGCGGCGCACATCCACGACGAGAGGTTCGCCTGGTGAGAAGGACGACAACCGCCATCGTCGGAGCTGCGAGCGTCGGTGCCATCTGGGCGTCCTGGCACGCGGGCCTCGCGTCCGGACCCGGCCCACACGGGGAGGTCACCGTGGTCGCCGGGCCGCCGCAGCGGCATATCTCCTCGGCTGCCGGCCCGAGCCCAGCGCCGGGCTCACCTGCACAGTCGACGGCCCAGGGCGCCAAGCCCTCCCACCCGGCGTCCCCGTCGGCTGCGCCCGCGACGGTCGACGGCGCGCTCGTCGGGACGCCCTACGGCAACGTCCAGGTGCGCCTCACGCACGTCGGCCCGCGCATCACGGATGTCCGCGCGGTCCAGCTCACCGACAGCTCCCGCCACTCGGTCTCCATCAGCGCGTATGCCGCCCCGATCCTCCGGCAGGAGGCGCTCGCCGCGCAGTCGGCACAGATCGACATGGTGAGCGGGGCGACGTTCACGAGCGAGGGGTACCAGCAGAGCCTCCAGGCTGCGATCGACGCAGCCCACCTCTGAGCCCGCCACCACCACCCCGTCGAGTGGCCCCGCATTCACGC
>NZ_JBSGGK010000011.1:58513-58614 GCF_053603855.1 Monashia sp. NPDC004114
GGGTTTGGCTGTGACCACGAGGCCACTCGAGTCAACCACCCCGTCGAGTGGCCCCGCATTCACCCGGGTTTGGCTGTGACCACGAGGCCACTCGAGTCAAC
>NZ_JBSGGK010000011.1:58712-113852 GCF_053603855.1 Monashia sp. NPDC004114
ACCACCCCGTCGAGTGGCCCCGCATTCACCCGGGTTTGGCTGTGACCACGAGGCCACTCGAGTCAACCACCCCGTCGAGTGGCCCCGCATTCACCCGGGTTTGGCTGTGACCACGAGGCCACTCGACTCAACCACCCCGTCGAGTGGCCCCGCATTCACCGGGTTTGGCTCTGACTACGAGGCCACTCGAGTCAACCACCCCGTCGAGTGGCCACGCAGTCACCCACGTTTGGCTGTGACCACGAGGCCACTCGACGTGGGGGGGTGCGCCGCCGCGCCGGGGGACGGGGCGGGACTGCGCGGCGGCGCGGGCGGCCCTGGGGACGGGGCCGCGTCCACGAGCCGGGTCAGCCGGTCTCGGCCTTGACGGCGAGGACCGGGCAGTCGGCCTCGAGCAGGATCGTCTGGGCCTGGCTGCCCATGATGAGCTTGCCGACGGGGGTGCGACGGCGCAGTCCGATGACGATCAGCTCGGCGTTGGTGTTCCGGGCCACCTCGAGCACCTGCTCGGCCGGGTCCTTGGCCTCGACCTGCTGGGTCACCTCGAACTCGACCCCGGAGCCTTCGAGCTCGGTTCGAACGGCGTCCCAGTCGTCGGCTGACGAGTGGCGCCGGTCGACCAGCGCGTCGCCACGGCTCGCGTTGAGCACGACGAGCCGGGCGCTGCGCCGCCGTGCCTCACCGATGGCGGACGACAGTGCCGCCCGGCCGGTTGGGGAGGGGACGTACCCGACGACGATGGGCATCTCAGAGTCCTTCCACATTGGCGTGAGCGTGAGCGGCGAGCGGCTCGTCGCGGGGGACGTCCGGGCCCGCGGAGTCGCCGCCGCGCCGACCGCGGGCGGCCCGCAGGACCGGGGGCAGCACGAGCAGCAGCACGATGACGAGGTAGACCACCTTCGAGAACCACGTGTCGTAGAGCCCCGACAGGTCGCCGTTGCTGATCTGCAGCGCCCGCCGCAGCTGCTCCTCCGCGACCGGGCCGAGGATGATGCCGATGATCGCCGGGACCACGGGCAGCCCGAAGCGGCGCATGAAGAAGCCGAGGAACCCGATGATGAGCAGCAGCCACAGGTCGAACGTGGAGCTGTTCGCGGCATAGGCCCCGATGCTGGCGAAGAAGAGGATGCCGGCATAGAGGTACGGCCTCGGGATGCGCAGCAGCCGTGCCCACACGGTCGCGAGCGGGAGGTTGAGCCCCAGCAGGATCGCGTTGCCGATGAAGAGGCTCGCGATGAGCGCCCACACCAGGGGCGCCTGCTCGTCGAGCAGCCGAGGCCCGGGCTGTATGCCGTAGCTCTGGAAGGCGCCCAGCATCACCGCCGCTGTGGCCGTGGTCGGGATGCCCAGCGTCAGCAGGGGCACGAGGCCGCCCGCAGCCGAGGCGTTGTTCGTCGCCTCGGGCCCGGCCACACCCTCGATCGCACCCTTTCCGAACTCTTCCGGGTGCTTGGCCAGCTTCTTCTCCGTCGCATAGGACAGGAACGTCGGGATCTCGGCACCGCCCGCCGGGACGGCCCCGAACGGGAAGCCGATCACCGTCCCGCGCAGCCACGGCTTCCACGAGCGGCGCCAGTCCTCGCGGTTCATCCGCGCGCCGTCGACGTGGACGATGTCGAGCGGTGCCCGGCGCAGGTGCGCTGCGACCCACAGGGCCTCGCCCACGGCGAACAGTCCCACCGCGACCACGACGACGTCGATGCCGTCGGCGAGCTCCGGTATGCCGAACGTCAGCCGCTGCTGACCACCGAGGGTCGCGTCGATGCCGATCGTGCCGATGAGCAGGCCGATGCCGAGCGAGGCGAACCCGCGGACCTTCGAGGACCCGAGCACGGTGGTCACGGCGATGAAGGCCAGGACCATGACCGCGAAGTAGTCGGGTGCGCCGAGCTGCACGGCGATCTTGACGATGACCGGAGCCAGCAGGGCCAGGCCCAGGGTCCCGATGGTGCCGGCGACGAACGAGCCGATGGCGGCGGTCGCGAGAGCCGCGGCCCCTCGGCCCTTCTTCGCCATGAGGTTGCCCTCGATGGCGGTGATCACCGACGCGCTCTCGCCTGGGGTGTTGAGCAGGATCGAGGTCGTCGACCCGCCGTACATGCCGCCGTAGTAGATGCCGGCGAACATGATGAAGGCCTGGGTGGGCTCGAGGGTGAGCGTGAGCGGCAGCAGCAGCGCGATGGTCATAGCCGGGCCGATGCCGGGCAGCACCCCGATCGCGGTCCCGAGCAGGACGCCGAGGAACGCATAGAGCAGGTTGATCGGGGTCAGCGCGTCGCCGAAGCCCGAGATGAGGGAGCTGATTCCGTCCATCACAGGATTCCCTTCAGCAGCCCGGCCGGGAGCTTGAGGTCGAGCACCGCGTAGAACAGGTACCAGGTGCTCACCGACATGACGAGCGAGATGACGGCGTTGCGGAGGTAGTGCCGGCTGCCGAGGGCGTAGGACGTGCCGAAGAAGAGGATCGCTCCTGAGATCGGCCAGCCGACCCGCTCGATGAGCACGGCGTTGGCGGCGAACGACGCCGTGAGCAGGCCGATGGTGCGCCAGTCACTGCCGTGGGACAGGTCGACGTCCTCACCACCCTCCTGCTCGCCGCGACCGCCGCGCGCGATGTCGACCGCGAGCAGGACGCCGGTCACGAGGAGCAGGATGCCGACGACGATCGGGACGGTCTTCGAGCTGACCGGGCCCCGGTTCATCGCGATGTCCGCGAGGCTCAGGGCATCCACGATCGCCCAAGCCCCGAGAGCCAGCAGGACCACGACGACGCCGTACTCGGCATACCCGGGCTTCTGCTTCTCGACCGCGTCGTCCGGGGGAAGCCCGTCCGAGGCTGGCCGGTCCGGGGGCAGCCGGTCCGGGGGGACCCGGTCCGCGGGGACCGGGGCGCCGCTGGTCACGGGCCCCGGTCGCACCGGGTCTTGCTGTGGGGACGTCATGACGTCAGGCCGAGTTCCTGCAGGACGCCCGCCACGCTCTCGTTCTGCGCGGTCAGGAAGGACTTGAACTCCTCACCCGACTGGAACGCGTCGGTCCAGCCCTGGTCCGTCAGCGTCTTCTTCCACTGCGCCGAGTCGTGCATCTTCGTCAGGAGGTCGACGTACTGCTTGGTCTTCTCCGGCGAGAGTCCGGGCGGGCCGACGATGCCGCGCCAGTTCGTGAACACCATGTCGACGCCGAGGCTCTTGAGGGTCGGAGCGTCGACACCCTCGACGGGCTTCTCGCTCGTGACGGCGAGGATCTTCACATCGCCGTTCTTGGCCTGCTCGGCGACCTCGCTGATGCCGGTCGCGGCGAACGCGACCTTCTTGCCGAGTACCGCGGTGAGCAGCTCGCCGCCACCGTCGTACGCGACGTAGTTGACGTCCTTGGGCGTGACACCGACGGCCTTCGCGAGCAGCATCGGCGTCAGGTGGTCGGGACCGCCGGCGTTGGAGGCGCCGCCCACGGGCACCGAGCCCGGGTTGGCCTTCCAGGCCGCGACGAGCTGGTCGAGCGAGGTGTAGGGCGAGCCGGCCGGGACGACGATGGCCTCCGACTCCTCGATGAGCTTGGCGATCGGCACGGTGTCGTTGAGCGTGGCCTTCGACTTGTTCGTGTAGACGGCGCCGACGACCCCGAGCCCCATCTGCATGAGGATGTCGTCCTTGCCCTGCTCGTTGACGAGGCGCTGCAGACCGACGGTGCCGCCCGCGCCTGCGGTGTTGAAGACCTCGATCGTGCTGGCGAGCCCGGCGTCCTGCATGGACTTGGCCGCGGCGCGCGCCGTCGTGTCGTAGCCGCTGCCCGGAGAGTTGGGCACGAGCAGGCGCAGGCCCTTGACGGGGCCGGCGGCGGCCTGCGCGGAGCTGGTGTCGGACGACTCGTCCTTGCTGACGCCGCAGGCGGACAGGGCGAGGCTGGCGGCAAGGATCGCGACGCCGACTGTGGTCGTGGTCCGGAAACGCACTGGAGACTCCTTTGTCTGACAGGGCGGGCACCAAAGGCCCGGTTGGTCCGCAAGCGTGCCGAGGCGGCATACGGCTGTCACGGTTAGGAGCGCAAACTCCATTTTGTTCATTCTGCTCAGGCGCACGTTGGCCTTGCCGACGCGGATCGCCAGAATGTCCGCATGAGCGCGACGTGGCGATCACGGTTGCGGCCGCGGAGGTGGACCCTCGCCGGTCGCATGCTAGCCATGCAGCTCGCGATCATGTGCGTGGTGATCATCGGGGTCGTCCTGGTCTCTCTCGCCCAGTCCGACGCACGTGCTCATGAGACGTTCGGGCGGCAGGCGCTCCAGGTGGCCGAGCGGCTCGCCGGGACGAGCGCCATGCGCGAGGCGGCCTCCACGCACAACCCGGACGTCATGAGGGGTGCCCACTACCTCGCGGAGAGCGCCCGTGTCGACTCCGGATCCACGAAGATCATGCTGGCCCTCGCCGACCGCACCGTGCTCGTGTCGACCGACCCCCTTCCGGTGAGGAACGTGGTCCGGCTGCAGCCTGACCCGAGCTATCTCGGGCGCGCGTGGGTCGGCTCGGAGACCGAGTCGGGGGCCGCGATGGCGACCGCGCCGGTGATCAACCCCAAGACGTTCCAGACCGACGGCGTCGTCGTGGTGACCCGGATGCACCCGTCCGCCATGGAGAGCCTGGCGGCGGCACTGCCCAACCTGCTGACCTACCTCGGCATCGCCACCGCCCTCGGGGTGGCAGGCTCCCTCCTGCTCGCTCGTCGCGTCAAGAAGCAGACGCTCGGCCTCGAGCCGCGCGAGATCACCGGTCTGGTCGAGCAGCGCGAGGCCATCCTCCACGGCATCAAGGAGGGCATGCTCGCAGTCGGGCTCGACCGCCGGGTCACGATGGTCAACGACGAGGCCGCGCACCTGCTCGGCATCCCGCAGACCTCCGTCGGACGCCACCTCGACGACCTCGACCCGACGGGTCGGCTCGCGGACATGTTCGCCGAGTCGGACGCCACCCCCGACCGCGTAATCCCTTACCGCGGAAGGGTGCTCACCCTTAACCGTATGCCGGTGCTCAGCCGTGGTCGTCACATCGGGTGGGTCGTGACGCTGCGTGACCGCACCGAGCTGCTCGAGCTGCAGCGTGAGCTCGACGTCACGCGAGACACGACCGACGCGCTGCGCGCCCAGGCCCACGAGTTCAGCAACCGGATGCACGTCGTCACCGGGCTGATCGAGCTCGGCGAGTACGACGAGGCGCGCACCTACGTCCGGCACATCACCGACAGCCAGACCCGGCTCACCCGGAGCATCACGGCGCACGTCGCCGACCCGGCCGTCGCGGCCCTGCTCATCGCCAAGTCGAGCCAGGCCGACGAACGTGGTGTCGAGCTCGAGCTCGACGAGTCGACCGCGCTCAGCAAGCTCGACAAGCTCGACGAGCGGCTGGCGACCGACGTCAACACGGTCCTCGGCAACCTCATCGACAACGCCTTCGACGCTTCGTCCGACGCGGCAGACCCGGTGGTCACCGTCGAGCTCGTCCAGGACGACCGCGCGGTGAGGATCACCGTGCGCGACACCGGTCCGGGCATCGACACCGACCTCGGCGAACGCGTCTTCCGGCACGGTGTCAGCACCAAGGAGGTCGAGCCCGGCGGGCGCCGCGGCATGGGCCTTGCCCTCGTGCGCGTCATCTGCCGCAAGCGGGGCGGCGACGTCCAGGTCAGCCACGACGGCGGCGCGGTGTTCGTCGCCACTCTCCCCTTCGAGCCCGCGACGCTGCCCGGGAGCGCGGCTCGATGATCCGGGTGCTCGTCGTCGACGACGACTTCATGGTGGCGCGCGTGCACTCGAGCGTGGTGTCCCGCCAGGCCGGCTTCCAGGTCGTGGGCGTGGTCCACTCGGCCGCGGCAGCGCTCGAGGCCGTTCGGACGACCCATCCCGACCTCGTCCTGCTCGACATCTACCTGCCTGACCTGAGCGGGCTCGACGTGCTGCGCCACCTGCGCGAGCAGTCGTCCGGCGCGGTCGACGTCATCGTGATCAGCGCCGCTCGCGACGTGGACTCGGTCCGTCGCGCGTTGCACGGCGGCGTGTTCAGCTATCTCGTCAAGCCCTTCGAGATCGAGTCGCTCAGACAGCGGCTGGCCGACTACGCCGACCACCGCGCCGACCTCACCGAGCTGGACGACCGCGACGTGGTGGGCCAGGACGACGTCGACCGCGCCTTCCGCACGCAGGCGGCCCGCCGCACCCAGCGCCTGCCCAAGAGCATCAGCCCCGACACGATCGGCCTCGTGGCACGAGCGCTCGACGAGGCCGGCGACGACGGGCTGTCGGCGATGGAGTGCGCCGAGGCCACGGGCCTCTCCCGCAGCAGCACGCGGCGGTACCTCGACCACCTCGTCGCCACCGGGAGCGCGGAGATGCGGCCGCGCTACGGCACCGCCGGTCGCCCCGAGCGCCGGTACCGCAGCCGCTCCCACTGACCTCCACGCCCCGCCGCCCCAGTCGAGTGGGCGCCCGGTCCCACCAGCCCCATCAGCCCCCTCCCCCACCAGTCGAGTGGGCGCCCAGCCCCACCAGTCACGTGACGGGTGGGGCCCCTGTGACCGGGCGGCCACTCGACAAGACGAACTCGACAAGAGGGAGGGTCCTGACGGCGGCCCCGAGTCTCCATAGTCGAGTGGGCGCCCAGCCCCACCAGCCCCATCAGCCCCCTCCCCCATCCCCCACCAGTCGAGTGGGCGCTCCGCCCCACCAGTCACGTGACGGGTGGGGCCCCTGTGACCGGGCGGCCACTCGACGAAGAGGGAGGGTCCTGACGGCGGCCCCGAGTCTCCCTAGTCGAGTGGGCGCCCAGCCCCACTAGCCCCCACCAGCCCCAGTCGAGTGGGCGCCCAGCCCCACCAGTCACGTGACGGGTGGGGCCCCTGTGACGGGGCGCCCACTCGACGAAGAGGGGGTCCGGGCTCAGGGATGGGCGGCGAGACGGTCGGCGATGGCGTCGAGAGCGACGCCACGCGCGGTGATGACGTGCGCCTCGGCCCGGCGGCGCGCCTCCTGCGGGTCGCGCCCGACGATGGCCCCGAGTATGCCGCGGTGCTCCTCGAGCGCAGCGGTGCGCCGCTCCTGGCTCTCGTTGGTGAAGGGCCGGTAACGGGACATGTGGCCGTCGACCTGCTCGTGGAGCCGGCGAGCCCATCCGTGTCCGGCGACCTGTGCGATGCCGAGGTGAAAGTCGTGACCGGCGCGCATCGCGTCGTCAGCCTGCCCCACGAGGCGGGCGTTGCGCTCCACCAGGTTCGTCAGGTTCGCCGCGTCGTCGTCGGTGAGCCGCCGGGCGGCCTCGGCCGACATGAGCCCCTCGAGGACGGCTCGAACGCCGTAGAGCTCCTCGATGTCGGCAGCGCTGAGCGGCCGCACCACCATGCCTCCGGTCGGCAGCTGGTCGATGAGGTCCTCGGCGAGGAGCAGGCGCAGCGCCTCACGCAGCGGAGTGCGGCTGACCTGCAGCGTTGCCGCCAGCTCGGGCTCGTAGAGCCGCTGCCCCGGGGCGAGCTCGAGGTCGAGGATGCGGCGCCGGAGCTCGGCGTACACGAGCTGGCCGCCCGAGGCGCGCTTCATCCGGTCCACGTCGCGACCTCTCGTTGCACACATGTATACAAGTATGCTTCCATGCACTCAGTCTTGCACGAACCCCCACCAGGAAGGAGCATCCGTGGCACACGTCGCGAACCCTTCGGTCGCCGGGCCCGACACGGGTGCCTCCGCGGCAGCCGAGCGCGTCCTCGTCGCGCCGGCGGCGCTCGCAGCATTCGTGACCGACCTGCTCACCGTCCGCGGCGTGCCGGATGCCGATGCGGCCCTCCTCGCCGACACACTCGTCACCGCCGAGCTCTGGGGACACGCGTCCCACGGCGTGCTGCGACTGCCCTGGTATGCCGCCCGCCTCGCTTCCGGAGCGATGGCGGCGGTCACCGAGGTGGAGACCGTGATCGACCACGGAGCGATGGTGGTGCTCGACGGGCACGACGGAATCGGCCAGGTCGTTGCCCGGCGCGCCGCCGACCTCGGTGTCCAGCGCGCCCGAGCCCACGGCATCGCCGGCATCGCGGTCCGCAACTCGGGCCACTTCGGCACCGCGGCCTACTTCACCCGCGCCGTCGCCGAGGCCGGATGCGTGGCCATCCTCGTGACCAACGCCAGCCCGGCCATGGCTCCCTGGGGCGGGCGCCGCAAGTCGGTCGGCACCAACCCGTGGTCGATCGCCGCCCCCGCCGGCCGGCACGGGGTCGTCGTCATGGACCTTGCCAACACCGCCGTCGCCAGGGGCAAGGTCTACCTCGCCGCCGAGCGGAACGAGCAGATCCCGGACGGATGGGCAGCCACCGCCGACGGCACACCGACGACCGACCCTGCCGCGGCCATCGACGGGCTGATCCTGCCCATGGCCGGCGCGAAGGGCTACGTCATCTCGTTCATGATGGACGTCCTCGCCGGAGTGCTCACCGGCAGCGCTTTCGGTGATGCGGTCGCCGGCCCCTACGACCCGGAGCGGCGCAGCGGAGCGGGCCATCTCCTGGTCGTCATCGACGTCGCATCAGTAGCCGACGCTGACGAGTTCGCCTCTCGCATGGAGCAGCTCGTCGACCAGACCCACTCCGGCGAGCTCGCCTCGTGGGCCGATCGCATCCTCGTCCCCGGCGAGCTCGAGGACCGCGCCCGGGTCGCGAACGAACGCGACGGCATACGGCTGGCACCGGCCACGTGGGCCGCACTGTGCGAGCTGGCCCAGCCCCACGGCATACCCATTCCCGGGACCGACCCACCGACCCACGACCCGAAGGAGACCGCACCGTGATCGCCCTCATCGTCTCGCTCGACGTCATCCCAGAGCGCCTCGACGAGTTCGTCGACGCCATCGGCACGAACGCCGAGCGCTCGTTCAACGACGAGCCGGGCTGCCTCGGGTTCGAGGTGACCCAGGACCTGGCCGACCCGCATCACTTCGTCTTCTACGAGCGGTACGTCGACGAGGACGCGGTGGCAGCACACCGAGCGGCTCAGCACTTCGCCGACTGGCGACGCGCCGCCGACCGCTGCGTCGTGCCCGGAACGCAGCTGAACACCCTTGCCGCTGTGCGGGTCCGGCACAAGGAGGTAGGAGCGGCATGAGGATCCTCGTACTGTCGGGCGACGGCATCGGCTCGGAGATCACGGCGGCCACGCTGCGTGTCCTGGAAGCGGCCGACGAGCTGCATGAGCTCGGGCTCATGGTCGAGTCGGCGCCGATCGGGCTCGCGTCGCTGGCGGCAGAGGGCACGACCCTCCCCGACGCGGTCGTCCAGCGCGTCACCGAGGTCGACGGGACGATCCTCGGCCCGGTCTCGCACTACGACTACCCACCACGCGCCGAGGGCGGCCTCAATCCGTCGGCCGAGCTGCGGACCCGGTTCGCGCTTCACGCCAACATCCGTCCGTGCAGGTCGGTCCCGGATCTGAGCGTGCTGCGAGCGCCGATGGACCTCGTCATCGTCCGCGAGAACACCGAGGGCTTCTACTCCGACCGCAACATGTATGCCGGCTCCGGCGAGTTCATGCCGGACGCCGACTCCGCCTTCTCCATCCGCAAGATCACCGCGCGTGCCTCGGCCACGGTGGCACACGCCGCGTTCGAGCTCGCCCGGACGCGTCGCGGTGTGGTCACCGCGGTGCACAAGGCCAACGTCCTCAAGCTGTCGGACGGGCTCTTCCTGCGGGAGGTGCGCCGCGTCGCCGAGGGCTATGCCGACGTGGAGCTGCGAGAGCTCATCGTCGATGCCGCGGCGGCCCGGCTCATTCGCGACCCCAGTGGCTTCGACGTCATCGTGACGACGAACATGTTCGGCGACATCCTCAGCGACGAGGCGTCCGAGCTGTCGGGCAGCTTGGGGCTCGGCGGAGCGATCAACGTCGGCGAAGGCGTGTGCGTCGCCCAGGCCCAGCACGGCTCGGCGCCCGATATCGCGGGCCGCGGCATCGCCAACCCTGTGTCGCTCATCCGGTCAGCCGCGATGCTGCTCGAGTGGCATGGCAGGCGAGCCGGACGCGCGGAGCTCGTCGCCGCGGCGCAGGCTGTTGACGACGCGGTGAGCGCGGTGATCGCAGAGCCCTCGACTCGCACCCTCGATCTCGGCGGCACCCTCACGACCGCGCAGGTCGCCGACGCGGTCGTCGCCGCCCTGCCGACTCGCGCACTCACATCCGCCCTGTCCCGAGAGGACCACCATGCCTGACCTGCCGAGCACACCCAACCTGCTCATCCGCCCTGACGCCGTCGCGCCGTTCGACCGCGGCAATGGCGTCGTCACGATCCCTTATGTCGGCAAGTGGAACTGCGAGACGAACCGTGTGACAACCGGGCAGACACAGTTCGCCGAAGGCACCGGCCTGCCGCTGCACAGCCACAACGTCGAGGAGTCGGTGCTGATCCTCGAGGGCGATGCAGTGGCCGAGATCGGGGACGAGTCGTTCGATCTCGTTGCGGGAGAAGCAACTTGGGTGCCCGCGGGGGTGCCGCACCGTTTCTACAACCGCGGCGCCGGCACGATGCGGATCTACTGGGTCTATGGCGGCCACGACGTCACGCGGACCATCACCGCCACCGGTGAGACGTTCGAGCATCTGTCGGAGCACGACCGCGGAGGACTGGGCACGCCATGACTGCCACCACCGTCTCAGCAGGGCGGGCGCACATCCAGACCGTCAACCCGGCGAACGGCACTGTGCTGCAAGAGTTTCCGGCGATGACAACCGAAGAGATCGAGGCCGCAGTCGCGGCAGGCGCAGCCGCGTCCCGCGCGTGGGGTTCGACGCCACTGGCCGAGCGGCTCGCCGCCGTCGGGCGGCTGGCGGCCGTGCTGAGGGACCGGACGGACGCCCTCGCCGCGCTCGTCACCAGCGAGATGGGCAAGCCCCTCGCGGAAGCGCGCGGCGAGGTTGCCAAGTCGGCACTCACCGCCGACCACTATGCCGCGCACGGCGCCCGCATCCTGGCCGACCGGCCGGTCGACCTCGACTCCCCCGACGTCACCGCCTGGGTCGCGCACGAGCCGATCGGGTTGGTGCTCGCCGTCATGCCGTGGAACTTCCCGATCTGGCAGGTCATGCGGTTCGCCATCCCCGCGGTCGCGGCCGGAAACGGCGTGCTGCTCAAACACTCGCCCAACGTGACCGGTTCCGCGCTCGCCGTAGCGGGGCTGTTCGAGGAGGCGGCCCTGCCTGCGCATCTCGTCACCGCGCTCGTCATCGCCGAGCGCGACGTGCCTCACGTCGTCGGAAGTCTCGTCGACGACGACCGCGTCGCGGGCGTCACCCTCACCGGCAGCAACAGGGCGGGCGAGCACGTCGGTGCGGCCGCCGGCCGCGCGGCCAAGCCGTCGGTGCTCGAGCTCGGCGGCTCGGATGCCTTCGTGGTCCTCGCTGATGCCGACGTCGAGGCCGCCGCCGCTGCCGCGGTCCGGGCCCGGTTCACCAACGCCGGCCAGAGCTGCGTCTGCGCCAAGCGGTTCGTCGTCGAGGAGCCCGTCGCCGACTCGTTCGTCGAGCGATTCGTCGCGGGCGTCCGTGACCTGCGCGTCGGCGACCCGACCGACCCGACCACCGACATCGGGCCGATGGCGCGCATCGACCTGCGCGACGTCCTCCAGCGACAGGTGGACGCATCGGTCGCTCTCGGTGCCACGGTCGCGCTGGGTGGCCGCAGACTCGACACGGACGGCTGGTTCTACGAGCCGACCGTTCTGGTCGACACCCGGCCCGGTATGCCGGTCTTCGACGAGGAGACCTTCGGCCCCGTCGCAGCCGTGGCGGTCGCCCGCGACGAAGCGCACGCGGTCGCGCTGGCCGGCCACACGGCATACGGCCTGGGTCTGTCCGTCTGGAGCCGCTCGACGGAGCGCGCGGTCGGGGTGGCGCGGCAGGTCACCACCGGCGCGGCGTTCGTCAACGCGGTCGTCGCGTCTGACCCGCGGCTGCCGTTCGGCGGCACCCGCCGCAGTGGCTACGGGCGCGAGCTCGCCGACGCGGGCCTGCTCGCCTTCACGAACCAGCGCACCTACTGGGTCGCCGCCCCCGCCTGACCTCGTCGTCAGCCGGCGGGCAGGGGTGTGCGTGACACCGCTGAGTGGCGAGCGACCTCGCTGAAGCCAGCCCGCTCGTAGAGGCCGATCGCGGGCCCACCGTCCTCCGCGACGATGACCAGGCGCCGGACGTGCGGGTCTTCGTACGCCCACTCGCCCGCCGCGCGCACGAGGGCCCCGGCGATGCCGCGCCGGCGGTACTCGGCGAGCGTCACGACGTCCTGGTAGCGCGCGAGGTCACCGAGCCGCACGATCCCTAGGTTGCCAACGAGACGCACGCCGTCGAGCGCGCCGAACCACCGCGCCCGTCCCGACTCGACGAGGGCGCGCTGCGCCGCAGCGCGCCGCCGCTCGAACACGAGCTGGTCGTCGCGCCGGTCGGCGGGCGTGTCGCTGCCCCCGACGACCGCCGACTGCTCCCAGTCCTCGGGCGTCTCGAGAGACCGCAGCGTGAGGCCGCTGTCAGCGCCAGTGCCCTCCAGCTGTATGCCGTCCCGGGCGTCCCGCGACACAGGCAGTGCCTCCGTGGCGAGGTCGACGTGGACCTCGGCGTCCCAGCCGGCCGCCCGCCAGGCGTCCAGGTCGCCGCCGGCTCTGGTGAAGCCGATCGCGTGATGCGCGCTGGTCGGAAACTCGTGCTCGAACCGGCTTGTCCAGTGGTCGATCTCGGATGTACGGGCCTCACCTGAGACCAGCAGGAAGTTCCCCCACCAGAAGGTCGGGTTGGACTCGGTGCGCACGACGAGATGGTCGCCCGCGTCGATGACCGATGACCCCTGGAGCAGCAGGAGGTCGAGATCGGTGCGCAGCCCGGGAGAGTCGATGTGCACGGTCACCACCAGCCCTGGCGCCGGGCCCATCGCAGGAGCCACAAGCTGATGCCGAGCATGACGGCGAGCACGATGACGAGGTGCTCGATGTCGGTGCCGTCGTTGCCGATGAGGTTCATGCCGTAGATGGACGCGATGGCGGTGATCGGAAGGGTGATCGCCGCGATCACGGCCAGACGCTCCATCGCCACAGTCATCTTCGTCGTGACCCGGGTCTGATAGAGGTCGATGACGCCGACGAGGAACCCCATCTCACCGTCGCCGAGGCTGCGCACCCGCTCGAACTGCTCCGCGAGGTCCCGAGCGTGACGTCGCGCCTCGGCGGGGACGAAGCGCTCCAGCGAGTGGATCCGCGCCTGGATGTCGTACGCCTGTGAGGCCATGGTGCGTGCGGTGCTCAGCTCGTGCCGCAGCAGGAAGAGACGCTCGAGAAGCTCCTCCGGGCGCCGGAAGTCTGCGGCCATGACGGCGTTCTCGAGCTCGGGCAGCTGGCCCGCGACCTGGCGCACCGCTGCGCTCTGACGGCGCGCGATGGCCGAGCCGATGGCATAGGCGAGCTCGTGGGCACTGCCGGGCCGGAGCCGACCGGCCTCGAGGCGCGCGCGGATCGCTCGGGTCTCCTCGGTCGCAGCCTCCTGCGTGAGCACCGGGTTGCGGGGGCCGTGAACGGTGACGAGGTACGTGTCCCCGATCAGCTCGTCGAGCTCGAGGACGTGCACGTGACCGCCTTCCCCGGTGAGGGGTGCGTGGAGGATGACGAACAGGTGCTGCTCGTAGGCGTGGATCGTCGGCACGAAGTTGCGCTCGGCGCAGGCCTGTCGGACCAGTGCGTGCGCCTTGAGCGGGCCGGCGAGCAGCGCGTCCGCATGCTCGTCGTATTCGGGGATGTCGACCCAGACGAACCCGTCGGACCGACCGAGCAGCCCCTCGAGCTCGGACGGCTGATGGTCGGTGATCCCGTCGGCGCTGACGAACGACACCTGCATGGTCCAACTCTGTCACCGCGGCCGCCGCATCGAACCGGATTGGCGCGCTCCTCGCGGTGGGTCACCCGGCGACGCACGCTCCGGTGCTCACCTCGTTGGTGGCCGAGGCGGCCTTGTCCAGAACGGGTTTCGCCTCGTTCAGGGTCAGCGCGTACCCGGTCGAGTCGTCCTCCAGCGACTTGGCGAACACGACCCCTGACACGCGGCCGTTGGTGTCGAGCAGCGGGCCTCCGGAGTTGCCGGGCTGCACCGTCGTGGCGAGCGAGTAGATCTCGCGTACGACGCGGTTCTGGCCGTAGATGTCCAGACCCCGAGCGTCGAGCATGGCCCGGACCCGTGCGGACGACACGCGGTAGGGACCGTCCAGCGGGAAGCCGGGCACCGCCGCCGAGTCGCCGCGCTTCAGCTCACCACCGAGCTGCAGCGGCGGAAGGGCGAGGCCCGGCACGCTGACCACGGCCAGGTCGCGCTGCGGGTCGAAGATGACCACGCGCCCCCGCAGCGCCTGGTCGCCGCCCTCGACCTGCACCTCGTCCGCCCCCGCGACGACGTGCGCGTTGGTGACGATCTTGCCCGGTGAGACCACCCAGCCCGTGCCCTCCTGGCCACGCTGGCACTGCGCGGCCTGGGTGGTCACCTTGACGACGGAGCGGCCGGCCGCTCGGACTGCGGGCAGCCGGGCTACGCCGGGGTCGGGGTCCTGCACCGGGGTGATCGGCTCGGGAGACAGGCCGCCGAAGACCTGCGGGAACCCTTGGCTGGACAGGAAGCCGCGGAAGCTGGCGAACAGCTGGCCGGTCTCCTCGGGCACGACGGCGTTGACGACGCGCAGGACCCGAGACTCGGACATCGCCTTGGCCAGCGACGGGTTGCCGGCGCTGCGGAGCGTGCCGCCGATGAACCAGACGATGAGACTCGCGGCGAGCGTGACGACGATCGCCCCGAGCACCTGGTCGACCCGGCGGAACGAGTTGCTCCCGATCCGTTTGCGGATCGAGCCGCCGACCATGCTGCCGAGCCACTGACCCAGCCAGCCGAACGCCACGACGCCGATGATGAGCGCAAGCACCCTGCTTCGCGAGTCCTGGGCGACGGCGTCCCAGTGCGACAGCCCCGACGGGAGCAGCCAGATCGCGATGAGTGCGAACCCGAAGAAGCCCACGAGCGAGAAGACGCTCTGGATGAGCCCCTGCCGGTAGCCGGAGTAGCCGTACGCGACGAGCAGCACGATCAGGGCGATGTCGAGCACCACGCTCCCGGTCATCGTCGCGGCCCTCCGAAGTAGCGCTCCGGCAGCGGGCGGTGCACGCCGGCGTCCCACGGCCGGCTCAGCCCCGCGATCTCGAGCACCGCGCTGACCAGCCCTGCCGTGAACCCCCAGAGCAGCAGCTCGTCGAGGTCGAAGCCGGGGCCGACGAAGCCCGACGGATGCGTCACCGAGAAGCGCGTGGCCGGGTCGACCAGGTGCGACACCGGGACAGCGAGCACGTCGTGCACCTCGGCCGGGTCGCGCACCGACAACGGCGACGGGTGCGCCCACCAGCCGAGCACCGGGGCGACGACGAACTGAGCGGGCGCGAGGTAGAGCGTGGGCAGCTGCGTGACGACCTCGACACCGCTCGGGTCGAGCCCCGTCTCCTCCGCGGCCTCGCGCAGCGCGGTCTCGACGAGGTCGGCGTCACCCGGGTCACGCGAGCCGCCGGGGAAGGCGATCTGGGCCGGCTGGGTGCGCATCGTGTGCGACCGCTCGATGAGGACGAGGTGCTCGTCCGCGGAGGATGCACCGGCCGGCGGCGGGCCGAAGAGGATGAGGACGGCCGACTCGCGCCCCCCTTCCTCGGGCGGCACGAAGTGCGAGAACCATTCAGGCGCAGCGTCTTCCAGCTTCACCGCGAGGTCGTCGATCCATTCGGGCCGCGGCGCGGCATCGCCGACCGCGCCGGCCTTGCCGCCCCCCAGCGTCGGGGACGGCTCGATGGTGCCCGACCTGCCGGCATACGTGATCCCGCTGAGCGTCGACGTCACTGTCCCACCCAGCTCACCGGTCCACCCTGCTCACCATGGCAGCCGAACAGGTCACCTCGGCGACAGCCGAATATGTCACCTCGGCGGCAGCCGAACAGGTCACCCCGGCGACAGCCGAATATGTCACCTCGGCGACAGCCGAATATGTCACCTCGGCGACAGCCGAATGTGTCACTTCGGGGCCAGCTCGAACTTGAGCAGCTTCGCCGCCTTGTCGGGGTCGGTCTCACCGATCCCGTAGGCGGGACACCACCGCGCGACCGGGCAGGCGCCGCAGGCGGGCCGCTTGGCGTGGCAGGTGCGGCGGCCGTGGAAGATCACGACGTGGCTGAGCATCGTCCAGTCGCGGCGCATGAACAGCGCCCCGACCGCGTGCTCGACCTTCACCGCGTCGGTCTCCTCGGTCCAGCCGAAACGGCCGGCGAGCCGGCCGAAGTGTGTGTCCACGGTGATGCCGGGAACGTTGAAGGCGTTGCCGAGCACGACGTTGGCCGTCTTGCGGCCGACGCCGGGCAGGGTCACGAGGTCCTTGAGCCGCCCCGGCACCTCGCCGTCGAAGTTCTCCACGAGCGCGGCGCCGAGCTTGATCAGCGCGTCGGCCTTGTTCCGGTAGAAACCGGTCGGCTGGATGATCGTCTCGAGCTCGACGCGGTCCGCGCCGGCGTAGTCGGCGGCGGTGCGGTACTTCGCGAAGACGATCGGTGTCACCTTGTTGACCCCGACGTCGGTCGTCTGAGCCGACAGGATCGTCGCGACGAGCAGCTCGAGCGGAGTGGTGAAGTCGAGCTCGCAGTGGGCGTACGGGTAGCGGTCGTGCAGCGCGCGGTACATCTTCCGAGCTCGACGGACGCGCGCGACCGGCGTCTCGTCGGCGGTCACGAGGGCACGGGCAGACACAGACGACACTGTATGCCGCCGGGCTGGGTGGTAACGACACCGGCCACGTCCGCTCCGGCGCGGTCTCGGTCCCCGGCCCTCAGGCGCCGACACCCGACGGACAAGCACCCGGGACGTCGTCGCGGAGGGCGGGCGGCGGCATACGGCACGTGGCACACTGACCCCGTGGATCTCGACGTGGTGAGGCGCGCGCCCCTGTTCAAGGCTCTCGACGACGAAGCGGCCGCTGCGCTGCAGTCGGAGATGTCCCCGAGCCGCATGGAGCGCGGCGACGTGCTCTTCCACGAGGGCGACCGCGGCGACACGCTCTATGTCATCGCCGAGGGCAAGATCAAGCTCGGCCGCACGAGCGCCGACGGCCGGGAGAACCTCGTGGCGATCCTCGGGCCGGGCGAGATGTTCGGCGAGCTCAGCCTGTTCGACCCGGGCCCGCGCACGATGACCGCGACCGCGGTCGCCGAGACGCAGCTGCTCGGGCTCGGCAACGACTCGCTCACGGGGCTGCTCACCGGGCGCCCCGAGGTGTCCAAGGCGCTGCTCGCCGCGCTCGCGCAGCGCCTGCGCCGCACCAACGCCCACCTCGCCGACCTCGTGTTCACCGACGTGCCGGGCCGCGTCGCCAAGGCGCTGCTCGACCTGTCCGAGCGGTTCGGGCGGCCGGTCGAGGGCGGCATCATGGTGTCCCACGACCTCACGCAGGAGGAGCTGGCGCAGCTCGTCGGCGCCTCCCGCGAGACGGTCAACAAGGCGCTGGCCGACTTCGCGACGCGCGGCTGGCTGCGGCTCGAGGCGCGGGCGGTGCTGCTGCTCGACGTCGAGCGGCTCAAGCGCCGCGCCCGCTGACCTCTCGGAGGTACTCGAGCTGGGCCTGCACCGAGAGCTCGGCCGCCGGCCACACGCTTCGCGGCACGTCGGAGTAGACGCGCTCCACGACCTCGTATGCCGTCTGCGCACCTTCGGCGACCGCCTGACGCACCTGGTCGAGCCGTTCGGCGCGGTGCTCGAGGTAGAACGTCACCGTCGCTGCCGCGTCCTCGACGAACGGTCCGTGTCCGGGCAGCAGGCTGGCGACCGTGCCTGCCTGGGTGAGGCCCTCGATCCGGTCGAGCGAGCCGAGGTAGGCCTCGAGGTTGCCGTCGGGCCAGGCCACGACGGTGGTGCCGCGGCCGAGGATGGTGTCGCCGGTGAGCAGGGTGTTGTCGGCAGGCAGCACGAAGCAGAAGGAGTCGCTGGTGTGGCCGGGAGTCTCGACGGCGAGGATCTCGAGCCCGCCCACGGCGATCGTCTCTCCGGCGCGGATGTCGTCGTGGCCGCGACCGAAGCCTCGCACCGGCGCTCCCGTCAGCTGGTGGAAGTGGTCGGCGCTCTCGGCGTGGTCGTCGTGACCGTGTGTCAGCAACGTGAGTGCGACGCGCCGCCCGGTCTCGGCGACGTGGTGAAGCACCGTCTGAAGGTGCCCCTCGTCCAGCGGGCCCGGGTCGACGACGACCACCTCCGAGGAGCCGGGCTCGGCCAGGACCCAGGTGTTCGTCCCGTCCAGGGTCATCGGCGACGGGTTGTGGCAGAGCACGCAGGTGGCCCGCTCGCTGACCAGCCCGCCGGCCCAGGCCGGGTCTGGCGCAGCTCCCTTCACGGCTGCCGCTCCGTGGGCTCGACGAGATGCTCGACCACCATGGCTGGCCCGGCAGGGCCCTCGACGACCTCCGGCATGATGAGCGGCAGGTGCTCGGTGTGCAGGACGAAGTCCGCGGCGCTGCCCGCGGCTGCGATCTGCTCCACGCACACGACCGTCGGCGGGAGCATGAGAGCCGACCCGGCGGCATACTCGCGGAGCAGCTCGTCGGGGACGACCCACCCCGCCTCGTCCGCCTCCGAGGTGTCCCCGTCGGCGAGCTGGTGCGACGGCATGAGCGCGGCGAAGAACCACGTGTCGAACCGCCGGGGCTCGAAGACGGGCGTCAGCCAGTGCGCCTTGGCGGCGATGAGATCCGAGCGCAGGACGAGCCCGTTGTCGGCGAGCACCTGCCCGAGCGATGCGGCCCGTGAGACGAGGTCGGCACGAACCTGGCGCCAGCGCCCGTCGACGACCTGCGCCAGTGGCCCGTTCGCCGACGGACCGGCGAGGAGCACGCCGCACTCCTCGAAGACCTCTCTGACGGCGGCGGCGACGTACATCTGCGCCTCGGCAGAGCTGCAGCCCAGGCGGTCGGCCCACTCCGACGGCGACGGGCCCGCCCACGGCAGGTCGACGTCGCCGTCGCGAGCATCGACGCCTCCGCCAGGGAACACCATGGTGCTCGGCGCGAACGCCATGCCGGCGACCCGTCGGAGCATGAACACCTCCGTGCCGCCGCTGGCGCCGCTGCCGCCGCTGCCGCCGCTGCCGCCGCGGCTGCCGATGTCGCGCACCAGCATCACCGTGCTCGCGCGGCGCGGTTCGGCCGCCTCCCAGCGCTCGCCCGCCAGCCAGCGCGTGGCCGCCTCGGCCATGCCCGGCGCGGCCGGCAACGGGAAGTATCGACCCACGGGCACCGCCTCAGTCCGCGACGGAGACGACGACCTCGACCTCGACGGGGGCGTCCAGCGGGAGCGCGGCGACGCCGACGGCTGACCGCGCGTGAATTCCCTTGTCACCAAAGGCTTTCACCAGCAGCTCGCTCGCACCGTTGATGACACCGGGGTGGCCGGTGAAGCTCGGGTCGGAGGCGACGAAACCGACGACCTTGACGACGCGAGCGACCTTGTCGAGGTCACCGACCTCGGACTTGATCGCAGCGATGGCGTTGAGGGCGCACGTCTGGGCGAGCGTCTTCGCGGCGTCCGCGTCGACCTCGGCACCGACCTTGCCCGTGGCCGCGAGGGACCCGTCGACCATCGGCAGCTGGCCGGAGGTGAAGACGAGGTTGCCGTCTCGGACGACGGGCACGTAGGCGGCCACCGGCGGGACGACCTCGGGCACGGTCAGACCCAGCTCGGCAAGGCGCTGTTCGACGGCGGACACGTCAGCTGCCCTTGGGACGCTTGAAGTAGGCCACGAGGCTCGTGCCGTCCGGGCCGTTGACGATCTGCACGAGCTCCCACCCGTCGGCCCCGAAGTTGTCGAGGATCTGCTTGGTGTTGTGGATCAGGAGCGGTGCGGTGAGGTATTCCCACGTGGTCATGGCCATCACCCTACTCAGTGCCCCGGACGGCCTCGCTGGGTGCGGGAGTGGCGCTGGTTACGTTCTCGGCCCACGATGTCGGCCATGACGACGGCCCCCGGCTCGAGCTCCGACGCCGCTCCACCCTCACCCTCAGACCCAGCCGCCGACCCGGCTCGCGACCCGGCTCGCGACCCGAGGTCGGAGGCCATCCTGTCGCGGACCTCACCCCCGGCCGAGACGACGCGGACCTACGGCCCGGACGCGGCGCAGGTCTACGACGTCCTGCGCCCCGCACCCGGGTCGACTCCCCAGCCGGCCACCGTCGTGGTGGTCCACGGGGGCTTCTGGCGGGCGGCATACGACCGGGCGCACGCGATGCCTCTGGCCCTGGGTTTCGCCGACGCGGGGTACCACGTCGCGCTGGCCGAGTACCGCCGGGCAGGTATGCCGGGTGGCGGCGTCCCCGGGACCCTCGACGACGTGCGCGACCTCGTCGTGGCCGTGGCTCGTGACGAGGAGCTGCCTGGGCCGCTCATCCTCGTCGGGCACTCCGCCGGCGGCCACCTCGTCGCCTGGGTGGCGAACCAGCCGTGGGCGCGCGAGGCAGGAGTGGTCGGCGTCGTCGCCCTCGCCGGGGTCGTCGACCTCGGCACAGCGGACCGGCTCGGGCTCGGTTCCGGTGCGGTGCGGGCCTTCGTGGGCACCGGACCCGGCACTCCGGCATTCACCGCGGCGGACCCGATGAGCTCGCTCCCGCCACGGGTCCCGGTGCGCCTCGTCACCGCCGACCAGGACGACACGGTCCCGCCCGGGGCGGCGACGGACTACCTGGCGCAGGCTGTGGCGGCCGGCGGGGATGCGACCGAGCAGGTCGTGCGTGATGCCGGCCACTACTCGCTCATCGACCCCGACGACCCGGTCTTCGCGACCGTCCTCGCCACCGTCGCCCCCCTGACCCCCTGACCCCCTGACCCCCACCCCCAATGACCCCCACCCCCGGCAACACACCGAACAATCGCAAACCTTGACGGTTATTTCCGTCATAGTTGGCGTCTGTTCGGTGTGTTGCCGGGGGTGGGGGGTGTCACGGGCTGGCGGCGGGGGGATCGCACCGCGTCTAAGGTGGGGCACGTGACGACCGGCGACCTTCCTGCTGCCTGGGCGGACGCCCGGCTGCACATCGTCACCGGCAAGGGCGGCACTGGCAAGACCACGGTCGCATCGGCCCTGGCCCTCGCGCTCGCCTCGGCGCCGAGTCGGGTCCTGCTCACCGAGGTCGAGGGACGCCAGGGCATCAGCCAGACCTTCGACGTGCCCCCGCTTGGCACCGAGGAGACCCGGATCGTCCGGCTCCCACACGGCGGCGAGATCGTCGGCCTGTCGGTCGAGCCGAAGGCGGCTCTGCTCGAGTACCTCCACCTGTTCTACAAGCTCGGACGCGCCGGGCGGCTGCTCGAGAAGTTCGGCGCCATCGACTTCGCCACCACCATCGCACCGGGCGTCCGCGACGTCCTGCTCATCGGCAAGATCTACGAGGCCAGCCGGCGGCGCAAGGACGGCCGGCACCGGGGAGAGGACCCACCGGCATATGACCGGTTGGTGCTCGACGCTCCGCCGACGGGGCGGATCGGCCGCTTCCTGTCGGTGAACTCCGAGGTGGCCGATCTCGCGCGGGTCGGCCCGATCCACACCCAGGCAGGGTCGATCACCCGGATGCTCGAGTCCGACCGGACCGTCGTGCACATCGTCACGCTCCTCGAGGAGATGCCGGTCCAGGAGACTCTCGAGGCGATCGACGAGCTGCACAGCAAGGGGCTGCACCCGGGAGCGATCGTCGTCAACATGGTGCGCGAGCCGCTCCTCGACGACGCCGCCCTCGAGCAGGCGCGGTCGGGCCGGCTGCACAAGCCCTCGCTCAAGGCCCAGCTCGTCGAGGCCGGGGTCAAGGTGACGCCGCAGCTCGTCGAGGGACTGCTGGAGGAGGCTCGCGACCATGCCCTGCGGGTCGACCTCGAGCGTGAGCAGCTCGCCCTGCTCGAGGCGACGGGCTTGCCGATCATCGAGCTGCCCGCTCTGCCCGGAGGCGTCGACTCGGGGTCGGTCCGCGAGCTCGCCGAGCTGCTCCTCCCGTACTTCGTGCCCGAGCGGGTCGCGTCGTGAGCGCCGCGACCGTGGCGCGCAACGCGCCGCCGCTCGAGATCGACGCCCTCATCAACGACCCGGCCATCGAGATCGTCGTGTGCTGCGGGTCCGGTGGCGTCGGCAAGACCACAACGGCCGCCGCGATCGGCCTGCGCGCCGCCGAGTCCGGGCGCCGGGTCGTCGTCCTGACCATCGACCCGGCCCGGCGCCTCGCCCAGTCGCTCGGCCTGACCGAGCTCGACAACACGCCTCGCCCGGTCACCGGGATCGACACCTCGGCGGGCGGCAGCCTGCACGCCATGATGCTCGACATGAAGCGGACCTTCGACGAGGTCGTCGTCGCGCACGCGGAGCCCGACAAGGCCGACCAGATCCTCGCCAACCCCTTCTACCAAGCAGTCAGCAGCTCGTTCGCCGGGACGCAGGAGTACATGGCGATGGAGAAGCTCGGCCAGCTCAAGGCCGTCGCCGGCACGCCGGAGGCGCCGTGGGACCTCATCATCGTCGACACCCCGCCGTCACGGTCCGCCCTCGACTTCCTCGACGCACCGAACCGGCTCGGCAGCTTTCTCGACGGCCGCTTCATCCGGCTGCTGGCCGCGCCCGCCAAGGCCGGCGGCCGCGCGGGCCTACGAGTCTTCGGCGCCGGCGTCCAGCTGGTCACCTCGACGATGACCAAGATGCTCGGCGGCCAGATGCTCAGCGACGTCCAGACGTTCGTCAACGCGCTCGACACGATGTTCGGTGGCTTCCGTGAGCGCGCCGACGAGACCTATCGCCTGCTCTCCGAGAAGGGCACCGCCTTCCTCGTCGTCGCCGCGCCCGAGCGCGACGCGCTCCGCGAGGCGTCCTACTTCGTCGACCGCCTCGAAGCCGACGGTATGCCGCTGGCCGGGCTCGTCGTGAACCGGATCGGTCGCGTCTCGGCGACCGGCATCAGCCCCTCGCGGGCCCTGGCGATGGCCGAGGCGCTGGAGGACAGCGGCGGGCCGAAGTCGGCGACGACCGCCGCAGGGGTGCTACGGCTGCATGCCGCGCTCGTGCGCACGGCCGAACGGCAGCGCGAGCTCGCGGAGCGGTTCTCGAGGTCACACCCCGGCATACCCGTGGTGCAGGTGCCCGCCCTCGGGCGCGACGTCCACGACCTCGACAGCCTGCGCGAGGTCGGCAGCGCCCTCGCCGGGACGTGACTCGAGGCACGACGGACGCACTTGCGGGGCCGGCTCACCGGGCCGGACACAGTCGCCCTGACACACTCGCCCGACTCACTCGCCCGGACACACTCGTGGGGTCGTGACGTGCCCTTCCCCGGGTAGTCACGGCCCCACCAGCGGGCCTGCCGTGGATCGGCTGTCAGAGGCGATGCCCCTGGGCGGCCATGCCCGCGCGGAGCGCGGTCTTCCACGAGGTGATGTCGGGACGCTTGCGCAGCAGAGCTCGCCGCTCGCGTTCCGTCATCCCGCCCCAGACACCGAACTCGGTCCGGTTGTCGAGGGCCTCAGCCAGACACTGCGCGAGGACCGGGCACGTCTTGCAGACGGCCTTCGCGTCGTGTTGTGCCTTACCCCTGACGAACAGTGCGTCGGGGTCCTGGCTGACGCAGCGGGCCTGACTGGCCCACTCATCCATCCAAGGATCAGCGATGGCAACAGCACTCATTCCCTACCCCTCCCCGCCCGGCGCCTCCCAAGTCGCCGAGCCGATCGAGACCGTCCCACCGGTCCTGATCTGGCGGGCCCCCCTTCGGCCCAAACGAGACATTACGAGCACTGACACGGGCCCGACATAGCCTCTATGGACCATTTCGGAGAGGAGGTGACTAGTCACCTCCAGCGGCCCGTCATGGTCACCTGCTGCTCATCAGAGCCGCAGGTCGTGCGCGGGATACGCACAGGAAGCGGAATTCCGGTGACCATGGTGCGAGCCGTTACCCTTGAGGCCATGTCTTCACGCACTACCTCGATCGGCGGCGTCATCAGCCTGCTCGGGGCGTTCCTCGCGTCCGCCCTGGTGCTCGGCCTGCTCGCCGCCGGCCTGGTGATGCCGGCGGTCGGGGCCACCGGAGCCCTGGCCCGCAGCGGCGTCGACGTGTTCAACGAGCTCCCGAGCGAGTTCACGACCAACCCGCTCGCCCAGGGGTCGACGATCTACGCGGCCGACGGCAAGACGATCATCGCCACGCCGCAGCTGCAGAACCGCAAGGTCATCCCGCTGTCCCAGGTCGCCCCGATCATGCGCGAGGCGCAGGTCGCGATCGAGGACCACCGGTTCTACGAGCACGGCGGCATCGACATCCAGGGCACGCTGCGCGCGCTCATCTCCAACCTCCGCAGCGGCACGTCCGTCGGCGCCTCGTCGCTGACGCAGCAGTACGTGAAGGTCTCGCTCCAGTACTCCGCACTCAGCCAGGGCGACGAGAAGGCCGCCGCCGAGGCCGTGAAGAAGGACTACCTGCGCAAGCTGAAGGAGCTGAAGTACGCGATCACCCTCGAGAAGAAGCTGACGAAGGACCAGATCCTCGAGGGCTACCTCAACCTCGTCTACTACGGCGACCGCGCCTACGGCGTCGAGGCCGCCGCTCAGCACTACTTCAGCATCCCGGCCAGCAAGCTGAGCCTGTCCCAGGCGGCGCTGCTCGCCGGGCTGACGCAGAACCCCGGCACGACCGACCCGGTGAACAACCCGAAGCGGGCCATCGCCCGGCGCGACGTCGTGCTCGACCGCATGCACGAGCTCAAGCGGATCAGCGACAAGGACTGGCAGGCCGCGAAGAAGCGCACGCTCAAGCAGGACCTCAAGGTCAGCAACCCCAAGAGCACCTGCCTCGCGTCGCCGTACCCCTACTGGTGCGACTTCATCATCAACTACCTCCTGGAGATGCCCCAGCTCGGCAAGACGGTCGAGGAGCGCCGTCGCCTGCTCTACCAGGGCGGCATGACCGTGGTCACCACCCTCAACCCCAGGCTGCAGGACTACGCCGAGAAGGAGGTCACCAAGAAGGTCCCGATCGGCAACAAGGCACAGATCGGGGCGGCGGCCTACGTCGCTGACCCCAACACCGGCCACGTCCTCGCCTTCGCCCAGAACACCACGTACACCGTGGAGGCGACGAACGCGCTCGACAAGACCAGCGTCGACTGGGCGCTCGACAAGAGGTACGGCGGCTCCGGCGGCTTCCAGTTCGGCTCGACCGCGAAGGCCTTCGCCCTCGTCACGGCCATGGAGTCCGGCATGACCACCACGGCCTCGGTCGTCGCCAAAGCGGCCGGGGGCAACTCGCAGGCCGTGTACACGCCGCAGGAGTGGCCCGGTGGCACCGCGAACTGCGGTCCCGGCTCGGAGTGGAGGGTCTTCAACGACAGCCCGTTCGGTGGCGGGCGCATCTCGCTCATGGAAGCGACGGCCAAGTCGACCAACACCGCGTTCGTCGCCCTCGCCGAGCAGCTAGGCGGCTGCAAGGTCCGGTCGACCATGATGCGGCTCGGGCTGCACCAGTCGGACGGCTCGGAGATCGGCAAGATCGCGGCGTCCTACATCCTCGGCGCGAGCGAGGTCTCACCGCAGGGCGTCGCGCACGCCTACGGCGTCCTTGCGGCCTCGGGCAAGAAGTGCCCGGTCGTGGCGGTCACCAAGATCACGGTCGGCGGCAAGCCGGTCGCACTTCCCAAGACGAACTGCGAACAGGTCGTCGACCCCGACGTCGTGCATGCGACGGACAAGTTCCTCGAGTACAACATGACGCACGGCTCCGGCATCCGTAACCAGCTCGACGACGGCCGGCGCCAGTCCGCTGGCAAGACCGGCACGTCCAACCGCAACAACGAGTCGTGGTTCGTCGGGTACACCCCGCAGCTCGTGACCGCCGTCTGGGTGGGCACACCCAACGACGGAAACACCCGGGTGATGAAGAACGTCAGGGTCGGGGGCCAGTTCTACCCGGTGATGCACGGTGCCGCGATCGCCGCGCCGATCTGGAAGGCGATCATGAACCGGGCGCTCGACGGCGAGCCCCTGGTCAACTTCCCCGAGCCGTCAGCCAAGTTCACCAAGGGCAGCGACGTCGACATCCCGAACGTGACCGGCATGTCGGTCAACGACGCCATCACCGCACTTCAGCAAGCGGGCTTCTCGGCCAGCGTCGGCGGAACCATGAGCTCCCAGGTGCCCATCGGGCTCGTGGCCGCCACGTCGCCGTACGGCAAGGCCCCGACCGGCACCACGGTCATGATCTACGTCTCGAGCGGTGGCGGCGGCAACGGCGGCGGCGGCAACAACGGCGGACCCGGCAACGGCGGGCCGATCGTCATCCAACCACCGAGCGGCGGCGGTAAACCGGGCCACACCAAGCCCCCCAGACGCTGACCTGACGAACGAGGGGTTGGGGCGCATCGGCCCAGCCCCTCGTTCGTGCTTTCGGGCTTCATGCTGTGGGGCCCTGCGACACCGGCACGCCAACGCCCGGCGTCGAGACCGCGCGCCAGCCGCCGGCAGTACCGTCTAGCCGGCGAGGACCTGCTTGACCAGGGCTGCGACGCGACCGCCCTCGGCGCGTCCGGCCACGGCCGCGTTGGCCGCCTTCATCGCCAAGCCCATCTGCGGCATACCCGTGGCCCCTGAGGCGGCGACCGCCTCTCGCACGATCGACTCGAGCTCGGCATCGGACAGCTGCTTGGGCAGGTAGGTCTCGAGGATGGCCAGCTCCGCGTCCTCCTTGGCGGCGAGCTCCGCGCGCCCGGCGTCCGTGTATGCCGCTGACGCCTCGCGTCGCTTCTTGGCCTCCTTCGTGAGCACCTTGAGGACGTCGTCGTCACTCAGCTCGCGGTGCTCCTTGCCCGCGACCTCCTCGTTGGTGACCGCGGTGAGGGCCATCCGCAGCGAGCCGGCCCGCACCTGGTCGCGCTCGCGGATCGCGGACGTGAGGTCGGACTGCAGCTGCTCCTTGAGTGTGGTCATGGCCCAAGTCTGGCAGGCGCCCGTGCGGCGCCTCGCCCGGATTGTCGGGGACGCCCCCAGGTGATGCGAGGATGGGCGCCATGCGTGCCGTGACGAAGACAGTGCTGGGCCTGGGGCTCGCCGGCGCCGGGGTGCTCGGCTGGGCCTCGGTCGTGGAGCGGAACGCCTTCGTGCTGCGGCGGTTCGAGGTGCCGGTGCTGCCCGAGGGCGCGGAGCCGCTGCGCGTCCTGCACGTGTCCGACATGCACCTGCTGCCGCGCCAGCGTGCGAAGGCCAAGTGGGTCTACAGCCTGGCATCGCTGGACCCCGATCTCGTGATCAATACCGGGGACAACCTCGCCGGGTACGGTGCCGTGCCGACGGCGCTGGAGGCCTTCGACCTGCTGTTCGATGCACCCGGCGTCTTCGTGCTCGGCTCCAACGACTACTTCGCGCCGAAGCTGAAGAACCCGCTGCGCTACCTCACTCGACACCACGCCAAGGACAACGGCACGACCAAACGGCTGCCGGCGGCGGATCTCGTCCGCGGGTTCACCGACCGGGGCTGGGTGAACCTGACCAACCGCCGCGAGACGATGACCGTGCGCGGGCTGCGGCTCGACTTCGTCGGCGTCGACGACCCCCACCTCGGCTATGAGCGGCTCGACCTCGTGCGCGGAGCGGCCTCCCCTGCTGCAGACCTGACGATCGGCGTGACGCACGCTCCCTACCAGCGCGTGCTCGACGCGTTTGCCTCCGACGGGGCCGAGCTGCTCATCGCCGGACACACGCACGGCGGACAGGTCTGCGTCCCCGGTTACGGCGCGCTCGTGACCAACTGCGACCTCGACACCAGCCGTGCCAAGGGCCTGTCGCGCTGGTGGCCCGGGGCCGGGCACACCCCGTCGTCGCAGGCACCCGACGACGCCGCCTGGCTCGAGGTCTCGGCGGGGCTGGGCACCGCGCCGACGGCGCCGGTGCGCCTTGCCTGCCGCCCCGAGGCGACGCTGCTGACCCTGGTGCCCCGCTCGCAGGCCTGACGACCTGACGCCTGTTCGGCCGGTTCGATGTATTCGTTCGCGGGATCTCCCGGACCATCACCTCCAACCGGGGGTCGTGGGGGGTCCGATCAGGGCCGATTCGGTGATGGGCAGGGGGCTGCGCTAGCATCTCCTCTTGCTGCCTCCGGTGCGCTCCTGGCGTCGACGATGCAGCAACGGGGTGTGGCGCAGCTTGGTAGCGCGCTTCGTTCGGGACGAAGAGGTCGCAGGTTCAAATCCTGTCACCCCGACCAAATGCCGCGGGGCCCGGCTGTATCGACGGAGTCGAGCACAGCGGGCCCTCTGCGTTGTCCGGGGCGCTGCTGTTCCCGTCACCCCGACCAATGCCTCCGCAGGTCTGAGCCCTTTGCTCACCTGAGCAGCGCGCCCTTCTGCTGCCCGTACAGCAGCAAAGTGCAGCAGCAGCCGCTCATTCACGCTGGGCGTCGGGATCAAGGCTCGCCCATTGCCCGGCGCACTGGGCGACGAAGGAGCTGATGGCCTCGACCATCGGGTCGAGTGCCTCCTTCTCCAGAGGATAGTGGCCACCGTTGGGAAGCATGACCGTGCTGACCGGCACCTGCGTGATCCTGGCGAGGAACGGCTCGGAGAGGTGCAGCGGCGTCCAGTGGTCGGCGGCGGGCTGAGTCAGCAGGACGGGGCCGACGCTGAAATCCTCGGGAGACAAGACGGGGCGGTACTGAAGCCACGAGTCGAGGAAGGCGATCGAGACGTTGTTGCCGGCCGAGGTCTTGTCCTTGTACCAGGCCCTCTTGGCCTCGCGCCCGTTGACGAGCGCGCGCATCTTGGAGACGAAGCGCATCGGCACCCGGACCTTGCCGAGACCGATCCTGGTCAGCCCCCTCATCAACGGGGCGCCGAAGGTGCCGCTGACCGGGTCGAAGCCGGTCTCGAAGCGGACCCGGAACGAGCTGGTGTCAAGGAACGTCATGCCGACGATGCCGGCGACCTTCTTGTTGAGGGCGGCGACGTGGTAGGTCTCCATGCCGCCGGCGGAGAGGCCGTAGAGCACGATCGGGCGGTCATCCTTGGCGAGCTCGGCATCAATCAGGTCGGAGCCGATCTGCACCCAGTCGTCGTAGGTCACGAGTGCGCCGGGTGCTACCTCGGTGACGCCGTACGTCGGCATGTCGATCGCGATGGTCTCGTAACCCCGCTCGGCGAGCGGACGACCCAGGATGGTCGTCATCTGGCGGCCGTTGGTCCCGACACCGTGAAAGAGGATGACCTTCGCCCGTGCCTCGGCGTTGCGGTAGGTATCGAGGTGGATCTCGTGGCCCTGGTGCGCCCACCACTCCTCGGTCGGCTCGGTCTCGGGGGTCAGCTGGTACTGGGCGGGAAGGAATGCCTGGAGCTCACGCCAGGCCGGTTGCTGTGCGTAGTTCATGATCTGACTATGGATCGGCCAGACGCGTAATGCAAGTCTCACTTGCGTTTATACTGGTGTGGTGACCATCACTCCGAAGACCCGACCGGGCGGTCGAACCGCCCGCACTCGAGCCGCGGTCCTGGATGCAGCGGCCGCGCTATTCGTCGAGGTTCCTCCTGGGGACCTCACCGTTGGACAGATCGCCGCCCGCGCCGGCGTCAACGAGACCACCATCTATCGCAAGTGGGGCACCAAGGAGGCGCTGCTGGCTGACGTGCTGATGACCCTCTCGAGCGAACGGCTCATGGCGCCCGACACCGGATCGCTCCGCGGCGACCTTGTCGCCGTCATCGAGTCGGTCGCTGCGTACCTTCGGACGCCGGCCGGATACGCCCTGGCATACCTGGCCGCAACCGCGGAGGACGAGACGTCTCGTGGCCTTCGGGACGCCTTCTGGGCCGACCGCTTCGAGCGAGCCCAAGTCGTCTTTGACCGCGCCGAAGCGCGCGGCGAGATCCCAGACGCCGCCATCGCTCCACTTGCGTATGAGGCACTGATTGGCACCCTGCACTTCCGGATCCTGGCACGGCGGAGCACGCTCGAAGACGGTGTCGCCGAGAGCCTGGTCGATCTTGTCCTCGATGGCGTCATGCGGTCGCGGCCATCACGATGAAAGGACGTGACAACGACCGCCAAGAAGCTCGGTCACCGGCTTGGTCACCGGCTTGGTCACCGGCTCGGTCACCGAGTCTGGGGAAGCACCGTGACCTCGTAGCTGTCGAACCACGTGGTCCCGGCCGGCAGGCAGTTGTCGACCGTGCTGTCACCCAGGCCGTCGCAGGTGGGGCCGTTGAGGATCAGGTACGTGTCGAGGGTGTGAGCGCCCGCGGACAGCGGTCCGATCCTGCGCAGCGTCACCGCGTGTAGGTCCTCAGTTTCGTGCGATGTTGGCGCGGTTTCGGTTGGAGCTTCACGGCTCCCGAGCCGTGAGGAGGCGGCCGGAGGTCAGAGGAGCTGCGACGCGACGAGCTCACAGAAGTCTGGTGAGGTGAAGTGCCCGTTGGCTCTGATGAAGCCTCCGTCTACGAACTCGCCTCCCGGCTGGTGGTCCCCCAGCGTGTCGAAGATGTAGTACTCCCGGACCAGCCCGCTGTCGCGGTAGAGGACCGTCCCATCGGAGCTCGTGTACGTGGCGTCGCCGATGGTGGTCTTGACGTCGAATCGCCAGATGTCGCCCTCGATGTGGGTGCCCGATGTGTCACGCATGTTGATGTGCGAGGTCCCCGCAAACCACTTGCCGTTTGCGGCGTTGGTCCACGTCTCGTCTATATGGACGTTTGCCGACCCGAGGTAGGCCTGGTCGGTGCCGTCGATGGTGCGGACCGTCTGGATGCCGGTGCCTTGCCACGTGTAGTCGATGGGGATGCCGCACTCGTCGAACGATGCGGCGAACTGGTTGTCGATCTTGAACTGGCCCCAGATCGCGGCCTGCGCCGCCGGCGCCCCGACCACGGCAGCTCCAAGAGCGGCCGCGAGAGCCGCCGAGAGTGCGAGCGAGTGGGTCCTTCGGGACTTGAGGGGTGCGTTCATGGTGAGCTCCTTTTGGCGAGAATGAATTTGAGCGATCAGAGCGGGTGGAGCGCTCCGGGGGCTGGCAGTGGATGCGCCATCGGGGGGAGGTCTTCCCAGTGGGGCGGGATGAAGGACCGGTCGTGAGGCAGGTGCTCGCCCAGTCCTGCAACTTGCGGCAGCGGGGTTTGGCGGATCTGCCAGGTCTTGCCTTGGTCGAGGCTGACGACCAGCTGGTCCTGGTCCAGGACGACGCCTTGGTAGAGGGCGACCTCGCAGTTCGGTCCGCCCTCGGCCATGGTCGTGGAGTTGGGGGCGTTGGGGAGGTCGGCGCTGGCGAAGGAGCCGTCGCGCTGCTGGATGACCAGGCTCAGCTTGGCGCCCACCCCGGCCAGGCCCCAGAGGCCGCAGCCGTCGGCGGTTGGGGTGGCCCAGCGGATGTCGGGCACGTGGGGGATGGCGAGCCGCTCCAGGGTTCCTGCGTTGGTGTCGAGCGTGCACAGGCCCACCTGGTCCGCGCACTCGATGCTCGGGACGCCGAAGGCGTGGGCGGTGGCGTCGTCCCGGACCGCGAGCTGCATCGGTTGGCTCATCGTCGCCGACACCAGGTAGGGCCCCGGGTCCTGGTGAGCCCAGTACCAGAGGCCGTCGCCGACCTCGCGGAGCAGCCCGTCGCCGCCCGATGAGGGCTGCGCGCTGGATCCCGTGACGGCTGCGAGGGTGGCCAACCGGTGGCCGGCTCCGTCCGCGACGGCGATGGCGTCTCGGCCGAGACAGTCATGGTCCGGGCGCGGTTGTGTGCACCGTTTCCACAGGGTCAATACGGTGGTCGGGTGGGTGCGGGACCGGAGCTGGGTGACGACGAACGCGTCGGGGTGCCCGACGATCTGGTCCGCCGTCCAGCCCGGCACGAGCAGCTGCGGTGCCGGCCGGGCCGGGATCTGCTTCGTGCGGAGCTGGCTCAGGCCGGCCACGGCCAGCGCCAGGGCCAGGACTACGGCGACGGCGGCAGCGATGGCAACCGCGCTACGACGCCGGCGCGCCCGGCGCTGAGCCGCGATCATGACCTCGAAGTCCGGCAGGTCGATGGACCGCTCGATGTCACGGGCGAAACCGCGCAGGTCAGACATGCTCCGCCTCCTCACGGTCGCTGAGGTGGCCGGCCATCTGGGCGCGGGCCCGGGCTAGGCGCGCCTTGACCGTTCCCTCCGGCACGGACAGCTCGGACGCGATCTGGGCAACGCTGAGGTCGGCGATGTAGTGCAGCACGACCGTGACCCGCACCGGCAGGCTGAGCCGGCTGAGCGCGTCCACGATGGCGACGTGATCCTCGGACGCTTGCCCCCCGAGGTCGATCCTCAGGTCGGCCCGGAACTTCGGCAGGACGCGGCCGGCGACCCGGGCTCGGCGCCAACGGTGGCGCAACACGTTCAGCGCCACGGTCCGCAGCCACGCCTCTTTGTTGGCGGCCTCGTGGAAGTCTCGTCGATGCGTCAGGGCGGCCAGGAACGACTCCTGCACGACGTCCTCCGCCTCGGACCGGTTGCCGCACAACGCCACGACCTGGGTCACGAGCCGCCGGTACGACAGGTCGTACACGGCGCGGATCACGTCATCGTCATCCATGAGCTGGCCACCTACCGAATCCCCCCTGATGATGCTTCCACTCCGGACGAACCCCCAGACGGCGTTTGGGTTGCATGCACCCGGTGACCCGGCCGATACGCCGTTTTTGACCGGCGCGATGTGGACGCTGGTAGGCGGAGCACGTCACGTGAAGGCGACAGTGGCTGCGCTGGAACCGTTAGGACGCGGACACCCTCGGGTACGAACTGCGCGCAGTACCTACTCGAACGAGAGGAGACACCATGACGACCCAGAACTGGGACGCGTGGAACTATCGCGAGAGCACTGGGATCACGGCCCGACAGGAAGACCTGACGGGCTTCAGGGTCCACGCCGTGGATGGCGACATCGGCAAGATCGATGCGGCTACCCGCGACGTCGGCGCCGGCTACGTCGTCGTCGACACCGGACCATGGATCTTTGGCCGCAAGGTGATGCTGCCAGCCGGAACCGTCGAGCGGGTCGACTGGGACGACAGGGGCGTCTGGGTCGACCGCACGAAGGACCAGATCAAGGACTCGCCGGATGTCGACGAGCACCAGCTGACGGATCCTTCGAGCCGCGACCGCGTGGGTGCCTACTACGGCGGGACCTACGACGAGCGGAACCCGCTCTGACCCGACCGGTTGTGTGAGTCAGGTATGCCGCCGGGCGTCTGCCCGGCGGCATACCCATGACCACGACGCGACAACATGTGCCTCGGTCAGGGCAGGTCGGGCCAGGCCGCGATGTCGACGAGGTTCCCGGACGGGTCGGCCAAGGTGATCCAGTGCGGGGCGTGCGAGTCGTCCGCGACGCGACCACCCGCCCGTACGGCTGCGTCGATGCGCCGGGCAGCCTCGTCGGCCGACATGCTCAGGTCGATGTGGATGCGTGCCGGGGCGTCCCGGCCGTCGTTCACGGCCTGGTTCCACACTCCCGGAGCGCGGCCCAGCGGGTCGAGAAGGTCGGCGTCGGCGACCTGGTCGTATCCCATGACGGCCTGCCAGAACGGGACCGCATCCATCCCGCCGTCCACCGCGATCTGCATCGCCTGCAGGTGCTGGACGTCCGCGTCCAGGCCGAGCTCTCCGGCGATCCTGGAGATCGAAGCCGCGAGGCCCGCGGCCGCCTCGGGCAGACCGCCGGCGTCGAACGAGGAGGCCAGTCGCACCGTGACGCCCGTCGCCCGCAGCTCCAGATCGGGCCCGTACCCCTCGGGCGCCAGATCCACCACCCGCCCAGCGAACTCGACTCTCCTGCGCGAGTCGGGACACACGTAGTGCGCCAACGCGCCCTCGAACGTCAGCCGCCAGTCATCGCTGGACGCGACCGCGTAGAACTCGCCCGCCCCGATAACCATCGTGCCTCCCCACGACTCGGATCCTGCCCGCCAACCTACCCGTCCGGGCTCAGGCGGCGAGGGTGCGCATGAGCACGCGTTCGAGGGGTCAGCTGGCCGGGTCGGGACCATGGTGGTGACCGCCAATGTCTCCAGCTCGGCCTCAGGACGTGCCGACCAGCATGGCCCGAGCCCGCCGGATCGCCTCGTCGGTGCCGAGCTCCGCACGAGCCGCAGGGCTCGTCGAGTACAGCTCGACCATGTCCTGGAAGGGAATTGACGGCAGGTTCCGTCGTGGCAAGCTCACCGCGTCCTCTGTCACGACGGTGCGCCGGCTGAGGAACGCTGGCATGTGGTGCATCGGCACGACCGCCGCGGTGGTCTCGACGATGAAGTCTGTCCGGGTCGTGACCAGGCCACGCACGTCGTCCCAGGGAATGAAGACCTCGGACCCGGCCCAGAGCTGGTGGATGCCTTCCGGCGTCAGGGTAAAGGTCCCGTCACCTGCGCGGCCGCTGGTCCGCGACCACGCCAGGTAGAGCATGAACAGTCCTGCTGCGATGAAGAACGCGGCGGCGTAGCCCGCCGAGCCGAGGTAGAAGACTCCCAGCGCCATGACCCCGAGGGCAACGACCCATGCGGCGGGGACGGTGAACGCGTGGCCTCGCCGTGGGTGGATGGCCATCCCCATGTGGCCGTGGGCCGAACCGGTCGTCACGACTTCATCCGGCCCTCGGGGGTGCAAGGCCAGGGCGACTGGCGCGGCCAACAGCAGCGCGAAGACCGCCAGCACCGCAATACCACCGGCGGCGTCCCTCATGGACCCTCCTCTCGTCGAGGTGAAGGCCCCGCCCACATACCCGCGGCGGCGGTGGCGCAACCCTAGTCGCCGCGGCAGGACGTCGGTGCCTTGAAGTCCGGAGAGATCCCGAGGCCGCCTGGACGGCGGACCATGCCCGGGTCAGCACGGACCAAACACGAGCGAGGCCGTATGCCGCCCAGGGAAGTGAGGCTGTCGCGCGGCATACGGCTGCTCGGGACCAGCCCGCCGTTGGTGGGGACAGGTGACTGGGATTGCTCTGGGGTCGGTGACCCGGCCGGACGGCTCCGGCCGGGTCACCGCCTTTGGGCGCGAGTCGAACTCAGTTGGTGATGACCAGCTGGGTCTTCTCACAGTGGTTGCTGCTGTCCACGAACGGGTTGTCGCTCGTGAAGACGACCTTCCACGACACGGTCTTCGACTCGCTGACGAAGACGTCCGAGTTGGTCGTCGACTTCGTCACGGGGGAAGCCTGGTCGATCGAGAAGGACTGAGGATCCCGAAGAACCGTTCCGGTGCAGTCGGCGCTGTCGTACAGCGTGAAGGACAGGGTGCCCTTGAGCGCGGTACCGCCGGCCGAGCCGATCGTGGCGGAGTCGTTCGGCAGCCAGGTCTGCTCCGAGCTGGCCAACGTCGAGTCCTTCACGGTGAAGCACTCGCCGGTGCTGGCGTCGCTGGAGCCGGTGTAGTTGCTGTTGCTACCCGGCTTGTAGACCGCCCGGAAGCACCAGACACCCACCGAGCTGGCAATGACGGCGTCCGAGTCGGAGGTCGCCGTGTTGCCGGCCCCGGCCGTCATGCTCTTGTCCGTCCCGGCAGCAGTTCCGCCCGTCGAGCAGGTGCCCCCGTTGGCCAAGACCTGGGTCGGGTTGCAGATGAAGAAGTCGACAGTCCCGGTCGGCGAGCCACCGGCCGCGGTGCCGGTCACGACCGCGTGGTCGGTCACGCTGGTGCCCACCGTCACGAAGTTGGTGATCGGCGTGCTGCCCACGCGCGGAGTGGTGACGGTCGTCGTCGATGCGGGATTGACCGTGACGTCCTCACCGGTCTCGGTGCAGCCGGAGTTGTGCGACGCGTTGAGCGTGTTCGGCGAGTCGCCGTCGTACGACGCCTTCCAGTGGTAGTCACCGGCAGCCGTCGGCGTGGCCGACACCGAGTACGTGTTGTCCCCGCTCACCGAAGCTGTCCGCGTCGCGGCCACAGTCGTGCAGTCACCCGGGCCGACCAGCGTGAAGGTGATCGTTCCGGTCGCCGCGGTCCGGGTGGCCGGGTTCGGCGCTGCGGTGAGGATAGCCGGGGTGGTCGGCTTCGGTGCAGTGCCGGTCAGCGACGCGTCGTCGGTGACGGCGCTGCCCAGGACCACGTCATTTCCAGCGGTCGTGGTCAGGGTCGGCTGGACCGGGTTGACCACGAAGCACTCGCCGACGCTGACATCGCTGGACCCGCCGATGCCCGCACTGCTGATGCCGCTGTAGGAGGCCTTCCAGCAGTACCTGGCGGCGGCCGTGACCCAGGCACTCGGCGAGGTCACCGTCGCCGGGAACGCGGCGCCGGTCACGTTGACCGGGGAGCCGATCGGCGTGGCGGCCGAGTCGCAGGTGGCGTTGGCCGCGTTGCTGGCCTTGCACAGGCTGAACTGGACGGTGCCGGCTGGAGTGGCGCTACCGCCGGTGATGTTGATGACCGCGGAGTCCTTGACCTCGCGGACGCCCGCGGTGGTGATCGACAGACCGCCCGCCGGGATGTTCGTCGTGCCGTCGGCCTGCTTGGGCGTCGTCACGGTCGTCGAGGTGCAGCCACCGACCGGGATGACCGGCTGGAGGATGGTGTCCTTGTAGTCCGCCGAGTCGGAGTTGCCGGTCACCGTGCTGGGGATGACGTTGGCGAACGAGCGACACGACTGGACGCCGCCGAAGACCGCGTCGGTGAGGTTCAGCGCTGCCTCACCCTGGAAGCCGTCGCTGCTGTATGCCGCGGCCGAGACGTTCCCGTTGAGCAGCTGCGGGGCGCTGAGCACGAGGTTCGGAGCAGTTCCGGACCAGGTGCGCAGGTAGAGGTCCTTGCTGCCACCCTGCTGGTCCCACAGGATCATGAAGTCACCGGCCTTGCGGTTCTTCCACGGGTTGCAGGTGTTGATGAGCTGCTGCTGGGTGCTGTTCAGGTAGTCGCAGGCGGCCGGCGGCGGGTCCTGCATGAACTCGTAGGCGATGAAGCCGCTACCGGTGTTGGCGTCGCGCTGCCACGCGAAGTACAGCCAGTCGTCGTTGTCCGAGTCCTTTGCGGCCCCGAGCCAGGCGTGGTTGAGGTCCACCTGCCCGTTCGGGTTGGTCAGGCCAAGGGTCGGCAGCGGCGAGTTGTGGATGACGCCGATCTTGGTCGCGCTCGAGTTGAGCGGTCCCAGCTCCTTGACGTTGCCGTCAGGGTCGGTGAGGCTCTGGGTCCCGTCCGCGCCGGGGACCGTGCCGTCGATGCTGAACGGCGGGACCGACCCCGCCAGTGCGACCGGCGCCGCGATCACGGCCGCCGGAAGCGTGATGGCGGCGACGACGGCAAGCCACCGACCGCGCCGACGTGAGAGTGAGTGCTTGCTTGCCCCTGACGAGGGCTTTCCCCGAGAGACGAGCCATGACGTGCTCATGTGTGTCTCCAATTGTTGAACCGGTATTCCGGCCCCCGATCCGGCTAACGGACCGTGCAGAAGCACACGTGAGCGCACCAACGCGCTGACGCGTGACGATGCCTTTCGACAACCCCTCCCGACACGCCCTGCCATGTACGGTACGGGCGAGATCGCCGTCACATCGCAGAACTCAGAACTGCGCCACATTTGCCCTTACAAGTCTGGCTCGCTATGAAGAGCGTGAAGTGCCGGGAGTGCGGTGGAATGGGTCGACCGCCTGGGAGGTATCTCCCAAATCGACTGTCCCGCACGCGGATTGGCTGTCTTGCCCATCTGGCCCCTCGCACCCAGATCCCCGGGAGCGCTCGGGAAACGGTCCCTAGTCGACACGTTTCCCTGGCGGGCGGAGCCCCCGAGCTCGCTCTCCCCGGGCTGAGGACCTCAGAACTCGCCAGGGGTGACCCTTTCCAGAGTGCTACAGCGATTCTCCGCCAGATAATTCCGCGGTGACAGCAGTCCCAGGACTTACACGCATTCGGAGAAGTAGATTCCGACGTTCGTGATGCCATGGCAGCTGGGCCCATTGAACTGTGCCAGCTCCGGGATCTCGTTGTCGGGCGTGACGATGAAGGTCTGGAAGTCCAGTGTTCCGTTGCCGTCGAAGTCGAACCCGATCAGACCGTGGAAGCCTTCGCCGGTGTCTGGGTTGATCAGGCCCTGAGCGATCCGCGTGGCCACGCCCTTGGTCGACCACTCGATCCCGTTCGGTCCGAGGAGGACCTGGATCCCCGCCGCCTGCATCTTGCTGGCGTTGACGCAGTCCATCGCCAGCGACGGACCGGCTGCCATGACCACAGCCGAGGCCGCCGCGACTCCGGCCAGACCGAGTCGAGTCAATCCCTTCATACCGATTCTCCTCCTGTTTCGAGCGGCGCTCCGTTGGCCGCCCGCTGGGACAAGGGTCGACCTCCCCCGAACGTCTGCGCAGCGATTTCATCCAAGAGGTCTGCACTGCATACTTCGCGACGCCGTGCGACGGTTCGGGGTGCCGGGGAGGATGGCAACATGTCGACCTCCGCGTTTCCAGAGCCGTCCTCGACGCCGGACCTGCGAGGCTTGTTGTCGCGTTATCTGGACTACTACCGGGCGGTGGTCATCAGCAAGATCGGCGGGCTGGGACGCCGGGACCTCCAGCAGGTCACGGTGCCCTCCGGTTGGACACCCGCGGGTCTGGTCAACCACCTGGTCAACGTCGAGCGGCGTTGGGTGCGCTGGGGATTCATGGCCGAACCCATCTCCGACCCGTGGGCCGACCAGGTGGGAACGGGCTGGGTGTCCCCAGACCTGTCGGCCGAGGAGCTCGCCGCCCTACTCGAGGATGCCGGACGTCGGACTCGAGCGATTGTCGAGGCTCATGAGCTCACCGAAAGGGCCCGACTCGGCGGCCGGTTCACAGACGCGTCCACGGCCCCACAGCTGCAGTGGATCCTGCTCCACCTCATCCAGGAGTACGCGCGCCACGCCGGACACCTGGACCTTGCACGTGAACTGATCGACGGGACAACAGGGGAAGAGCCCTAGACCGATCCCAGCGGCTCACGCCCCGCCAGCAGTACGCGTCTCAAAGGTCTTGATACCGGTAGGTTTGGGCGGACTCGACGTCTCCGAGGATGAGCCGACTGACAATCTTGGACGCCACGACTGCGGGCGCCACCAGCTGCCCTTCCCGGTGAAACTGCTTGAACAGGTCGACGCTCGGCAAGATGTCCGATGGCTGCGAGCGCGCATGCAGCTGCATGTCGGTGTCCATGACGCCTGGACGCACGGTGACCGCCCGGAAGCTCGCCGCGGGCCGGTCAGCGGCGAGCGCCATGGTGAGCATCTCGATGCCGGCCTTGGCGACGCAGTACATCGCTTCGCCTGCCAGCGCGGTCTGCGCCGCGCCGGAGGAGACGTTGATAACGCGCATAGGGACGTCCACCTCGGCAAAGACACGGCAGAAGAGATTGGCCAGGGCCGCTGGAGCCGCCAGGTTGACGGCCAGAGCGGCGTCGATCTCGGCCGCCGAAAGCCGCCCCAACGGTCCCACGACAGCGATGCTCGCGGCGTTGTTGACCAGGCATAGCGACGCAGGTTTGCGCTGTCTCAGATCCTCCAGGGCCGGCCCCACCACAGGGTCGATTCGAGAGGTGTCGGACAGGTCAAGCTCGACGAACACGTAGCGCTCATGCGCCAGCTCCGGGTTGTCCGACCGGCCGATGCCCATGACCGTGAACCCGCGTTCGAGGAGCTCGGCGCCGAGAGCGGCCCCGAGGCCACGAGACACACCAGTGATGATCGCAGCCGGACCCGTTGCACGATCCTCAAGAGACATGGGGCACCTCGTAAGCCGGTCCGTTCATGTGCCGTGCCTCCTCGACACTCTGTGTGGGCCGCTGAGCTGCCGAGGCCGAGCCTCGCCGGACGGTCGGATGCCCGATGTCCTCAGGAGATGCCGCAGAACGCGGCCCCAACGGCGAAGAAGTTCGCCTGGGCCGGGGGCGCGCTGTGCGAGTCACTGCCCGCCTGCGGGTTGTTCGCTAGGACGTTCGCGCACGCCGTGCCGGTGTGCGCGGGCGCGACCGGGCTGGGGTTCGGGGCAGCCATCGCCGGCATCGCGGCAATCCAGCCAATGGCCAGCGTCAGGGCTGCCACAGCACAACTCTTCCTCATCATTTCGGCACCTCGCCTTTGAGTGAACCGGCGACGTCCCTGGCTCCATCGCGAACCGGGAGAGCGTCACTCATCGTACAGATGAACGGGGCCGGCCACCGTGGTCTCGAGCGAGGGACCTGCTGCGACTGAGGTTCGATGAACGCCCGCCAGACCGGACCAGCGATCCGTCCCTGGTGGTCGAGCTCCTCGTCGAGGAGCTGGGTCAGCCGGGTGAAGCTCTGGCCAAGCACGTCGTCGAGCCAGGGCCTCATCTGCTCGACAACCGCGCGCTCCTGGTCCGTCTCCGGTGCGGCATACCGCTCGTGGATGGTCGTGCCGGAAGGGGTGGGCTCGAGCTCGGTCGTGGCCACGAAGCTGATAGGACCCATCGGCGTCGGCACGGTGTTGCGGTAGGTGTAGTAGTCGTAGGGACGCCAGTCGAGCAGCTCCTCGATGCTCGCGCCCCCGCCGTGCATGCAGTGGTTCGTGGCACCGACGCCCCGGCGGTTGCCCGGCGCGACCACCTCGACGCCCGTCACGCCCAACTGCCAGCCGGTCCGCCGGCCGGGGGTCGTCATGAACTCCCAGACGACCTGTGGCGGAGCGGAGGTCGGCGTGTCGAACCGGTAGATCGCCTGGCCCCCATCGATGAAGACGCGGGTGCGCTCCTCCTCCTGGTGCCAGCGGCGGTCGAGGTCGTGCACCCACACCGACACCTCGCCGATGTGCTCGTAGGTCTCGCGAGCGACGCGCATCCCCAGGGCCTCGACGTCGACGTCCATCGCGTCGACGCACTGCTGGCTGAACAGCGCATACGCCTCGATGCCGGTCGATGCGACCACGTCGTTCTTGAGCAGTCGGTGCACGAGAATGACATCGGATCCGAGAAGCTCTTCGGAACCCGCGACGAGCTGACGCAGGATCGTGCCGTGATGGACGACGAACTTGAGGTTGAGGTCGGGGATCCGCACGCACGCGTTGCACTCGCAGGACGTGGCCTGTTGCACGTCACGACGTCTCCGGCGGAAGCCGAAGTAGCAGCGTTCGATCGTGTCGAGCAGCAGCGAGCCGTCCAGCCGATCGGCGATGACGAACATGAATGCCGCGTCACCCTCCAGCTTGGCGAGCCGGAACCCGGGTCGGAACGACGTGACGATCGTGCTCATGAGGTCGGCGAGGATGTCCTGCGCGTGGTCGAGCTCGACGCCTGCAAGGTAGCCGGTGTATCCCGAGATGTCGGCGATGAGGAGACAGGCCGACTCAGTTGCCATGCGCCAACCATCGCACGGCACAGCACAGGTCGTGGGCGGTAACTCCTTCGAGGCCATTTGGCCGCTAGGACCCCTTTGTGTCTGTCTGTCCTGCTAGGTTCCGGTCGCCCGGTCGACCCGGGCCCAGGGGACAACTCACACGAAAGCGCCTATTCATGCGACGAGCACTGAAGCGGGCGGGGATGGCGGTGGTGGGCGCGTTGCTCGCCATGTCCGTCGTCTCCGCACCCGCGCACGCCGAGCCGGCGGCCCTCTCCGGCACCATCACGTCCGCGACGACCGGCCAGCCGATTCCGGGCTGCGCATTTGTCTACGACATCAACGACAACTGGGGCGGCGGGTACTGCACCGACGAGTCGGGGCAGTGGACTGTCGATGGCTTGACGGCCGGCACGGCCTACCGCGTCCAGATCTATGCGAGCGATGACGTCCATATCGGAGAGTGGGCCCAGGACGCCGACTCCTTCCAGACGGCAGCCGAGTTCGTTGCGCCGGCGACTGTCGATGTCGCCTTGAGCCCGGGTGCCGTGCTCGCCGGGACGATCACGATGGCCGACGGCGATCCCGTTCCAGCCAATGCATCAGTCACCATCTACGACTCCCGCGGCGACCAGGTCTCCTACGCCACACCCACGGACGGCCAGTGGCGAGCAGTGGTGTCGCCCGGGCAGTACCGGGTCCGGTTCGACGCTCCGCCGCTGCAGCAGTGGGCCTTCGGGAAGACCACGATGGCCGACGCCGACCCGGTCACCGCGGTCTCCGGCGAGACCGCACGCGTCGACGACACGCTGCCCGGCATCGACGAGGCTCCATTCGAGGGCACCCTCCGCGCTGCCGACACGGGTGAGCCGATGGACGGCTGTGTCTACGCGTACACCGCAGACACGCGTGAGTTCCGCGCCGGCGCCTGCACCGGCGAGGACGCGTCCGGCCAGCCGGGACACTGGACGATCGACGGGCTCCCGGCGGCGACGGAGTACAAGTTCCAGTTCGAGGCCTGGGACGGTACGCATGTATCGGAGTGGGGTCTCGACTCAGGCTCGTTCGAACGCGCGGCGACCTACGTCGGGCCTGCGACCATCGACGTGAGCCTCGAGCTCGGCGCGACGATGTCCGGAACCCTGACCACCTTCACGGGTGAACCGTCCACGGGCAGCGTCACGATCCACTCCGTCGACGACGAGTACGCGCAGACTCCCGCATGGACCTCGTACGACGGGACCTGGAGCGCACTCCTTCGTCCGGGTTCGTACGTGGTCGAGTTCACCTCCGGCAATATCCAGCAGTGGGCGGTCGGGTCTCCTGATCGTCAGGGAGCGCGCCTGTACACCCTGGCGGGCGGCGACACCGTCGCGGTCGATGACCAGCTGGCCGGCATGGGCACCGTGAGCGGCACGGTCACGAGCGACGTCGACGGTTCGCCTGTCGAGGGGGCCTGCGTGTCGGTCGTGCCGTGGCCGGTCGACCTCGACAGCCCGACCTCGAACGGCGAGGCGTGCACCGACGAGACCGGTCGCTACTCGGTGAAGGTGTCGGGTGAGGGGACGTTCACAGCGGAGATCCGCGACCCGTCGGGCCGGTTCGCTGGTGAGTACCACGGCAACACCGGGACGGCATCGGAGTCGTCGTCCTTCGAGCTGGGCGAGAGCACCGCAGTGACCGTCGACGCGAGTCTTGCCCTCGGCGCCACCATCACCGGACTGGCGGTCGACGCCAAGCTCGGCACGCCGATCGAGAACGTGTGCCCCGCTCCTTATTCGGACCATTGGGGACCGTACGCCAAGTGGACGACGATCGAGTGCACCGGCGCGGATGGTCGTTGGACCGTTCGCGGGCTGCCCGCCGGCAGCTTCGCGATCGAGGTCGGCGGCGACGCGTCCTCCGACTACGTGCCCGCGTGGACCTTCAAGGCCGATTCCCAGGCCACGGCTGAGCTGGTCCCTGTGAGCGCCGGCGAGACGAAGTCCGTCCGAGCCGTTCGGCTGGCACCGGGTGGCACGCTGACCGGCGTGATCACCGACCCGTCGGGTGACCCCGTGGTCGGCGCCTTCGTCGATGCATCAGGCAACTTCCCGGGAAGGGCCGGCCCCGGAGAGGGTCGTCACGTGGCGCAGACGGACAGCTCCGGCCACTACGCCATCAAGGGCCTGCCGGCCGGCGACTATCGCCCGATCGTGTATGCCGCCGACTACGACGCGTTCGCCCCCGAGTGGTCGGGGGACGCCGCTTCGCCCGACCGCGCAGAGCCCATCTCCGTGAAGTCCGCCAAGATGTCGACCTTCAGTGCGCAGGTGGCGCCAGGGGCTCGGGTCACGGGCGACGCCGTCCGCACCGACGGCGCCCCGGAGACACGGTTCCTGGACGGCGACGTGGTGGACCTTCAGGGACGCACCATCGGATCCCTGTTCTGGGACGGCACGTCGCTGCGGTCGACCGCGCTCCCTCCCGGTGACTACCAGCTCGTCCTGCACTACGACGCCGGGCGGCGGCACTACTGGTTCGACGGGGCCCGGTCCCCGGCGGAGGCGACGACCGTTCACCTCACGCGCGGCGAGGAGAAGTCGATCACTTTCCACGTCCCCTGGACGCCGTCCGACGAAGGCTGACGAGGGCTGACGAAGGGATCGGATGAGAAAAGGCGCTCGGCTGGGAATCCCCGGCCGAGCGCCTTTCACCGAATGCTTTCAGTTTATTCACACGATACATTCATGAAACTCCCAGAAGGACGCACAGCCTTTGCCGCCATCGCATTCACTCGAATGGAAACGCGCCAAGTCATTCACGCGGCATACGGCTGGAGGTTTGGCAATCAACGTCATTGCTAAAGCCGCAACGGGCGTATTAGCGGCAGTAGCATCGGAAGGCTCGTCGACAATGACGCCGGCGGGTTTCGCCGTCAGCAAGGGAGCACACGATGAGCCCACGACACGGACGACGCCGAGGATGGCGGCTCGCGCTCGCCGCGGCCGCTGCGGTGGCAGTGGCCGGGGGCCTGCCCATGGTCGCCACGAACGCGAACGCGACAACCTCGACCGTCGACGCCAATGTCACGGCATGTGCCAACCGGGTCAACAACACTCCACAGAGGCTGGTCGACTGCGTCAACAAGGACGACCTCTGGGCCCACATGGTCAAGTTCCAGCAGATCGCCGACGCCAACCCCGGCGCCGATGGCCATCCGTCCCGAAACTCCGGCGAGCCCGGGTACAAGGCCTCGGCCGACTACGTAGCCAACGTTATGAGAGCCGCGGGCTACGACGTGACGCTCCAGGAGTACACGTTCCACTACTTCAGCTTCGTCGGGACCCCCGTCATGCGTGAGGAGTCGCCGACGCCGCACTCCTTCGTGCTCGGCACGGACTTCAACCCGGCGCAGGTCGCCGGTTCGCCGAGCGCAAAGGTCCAGCCTGCGGGCGGCATCGTCGTGCCCGCGACGCCCACCCCCAGCTCGGCCAGCGGCTGCCTGGCCTCCGACTTCAGCGGGTTCGTCCCGGGCAACATCGCACTGATCCAGCGGGGCACGTGCACGTTCTCCCAGAAGGTTGCCAACGCGACAGCGGCCGGCGCCTCGGCGGCCATCATCTTCAACGAGGGCAACCCCGGACGCACGGGCGTCTTCACGGGCGGTCTCTCCGGTGCTGAGCAGATCCCCGTGCTCTTCACGACCTACGCCGTGGGCACCCAGCTCTTGGCACAGTACGTCCCGGGCTCGGCCCCGGTCGTGACCGTCGACGTCAACCTCATCGACGACCCGAACCGCTCTGACTGGAACGTCATCGCCGACTCCAAGGGCGGCGATCCGAACAACATCTTGGTCATCGACGCGCACCTTGACGCCATCTACGGGGCAGGGATGCTCGACAACGCATCGGGTTCGGCGACGATCCTCGACATCGCCCAACAGCTCAAGAACACCAACACTCGAAACAAGCTGCGCTTCATCTGGTTCGGCGGCGAGGAGCTTGGCCTGCTCGGCTCGGACTACTACGTCAACACCCTTCCGGCCGACGAGCTCGCGAAGATCAAGTTCGATCTCGACGCCGATGTCACAGCAACGCCGAACTACGTCGCGGGAGTTCTCGACCCGAAGGATGGGGTGACCCTGTTCGGACGCAACCCGGGCACGCCGATGCCGCCGAGCATCTGGGCGCCCTCGGCGATCGCCCGCGACTACGGCATCGACTACCTCAGCTCGATCGGGAAGAACAACATCCTCTTCTCGGCCGACGGCACCGACGCCTTCATGTTCCAGGCGGCCGGGATTCCCGCCAGTGGCGTCCTCACCGGCCAGGACTGCTGCAAGCTCGCATCGGACGTCGACCTCTTCGGCGGGTCCGAGGGCAACTTCGAGGGCAACGTGCCCGGGGACGACGGGGGCTGTGTGGACAATCCCTTCCGGTGGTGTGACAACCTCGGCAACAACGACCCCGAGGTGCTGACCTGGATGTCGAAGACCTTCGCCAACATGGTCGGACACATGGCCTATGACACGCAGGTCTTCGACGCACCGCAGAGCGGCAACGGCCACCACCGGCCATCTGCGGATCAGCTGAGGCTCGTGACCCGTAAGGGCGTGGTCACCAGCTGACCGGCCTCTGACGAGGCGCCCTCGCCGCGAGGGCTCCGACACGTCGCTTGCGGGCGCTCGCTCGTCCGTCGAGCGAGCGCCCCGTCACGCTCACTCGTCCGTCGAGCGAGCGCCCCGTCACAGCGATGGCCCGGCCCGCATCCGTCATCCCCCACCAGGCATGCGATGGACTATCCAGCGCGGGTGATGCGACCTCTGAACGTACGGACGGACGATGCGAGGAGCCGACGACGAGGAGATCGTGATGAAGACCAAGACGCTGCCCACGCTCGCGCTGGCCACGCTCATGGCGTTTGCGCTTGGGGCGTGCTCCAGCTCAGCTGGATCGGGCTCGGGAGGTGCATCGTCGCCGGGCAGCCCAGCTGCCACCAGCACCGCGACGACATCGGCGGGCACCACGACGACCAGCGCGGGAACCACAACGACCGCCGGCAGCACCGGGACCGCGGCCAGTGGCACCTTGTGTCCGGCACTGGCCGACGTCAAGAGCTCAGCCGCAACTCTCAAGTCGGACCTTCAGGCCAGGAAGCTGGCTGCGGTGACGGCGGACGTGAGCAACCTCGAGGCCGCGTTCAAGACCCTGCTCAGCGGACTCTCGTCGAGCGCGGCTGCAGGCGCGGCTGAGCTCCAGTCGGCGTGGGACAACGTCAAGCACACGTTCCAGGGCCTGAGCAAGTCGGACATCGGCCAGATACAGTCCACGATGCAGGGCCCGGTCGACCAGCTGAAGAGTGCTCTCGACAGCGTGACCAGCGGCTTGAACTGCTCCTAACCGAGACCTGACTGCTGTCGGTCGTCCGGGAGGGGTGCGAATGCGGTCTCGGGCCAGCGATGGAGTGCGACGCCCGCCGCGGCGGCCACCACGGCGACGTACACGCCCGGCCCGACCAGACCGGTCGCAGAGGCCAGCAGCTGGCCGACCAGGGGGGCCGTGCCTCCGAGCAGGGCGGAGGCAAGTCCGACGGTGAGCGACATCCCCGTCGCTCGCACCGCGGCTGGGAACATCTCGGCGACGGTGGCCATGGTGAGGACGCCCCCGACCAGCACGCCGACAACCGCCACGGCGAGCGCAAACCCGAGCAGGCCGCCTCGGTCTACAGCCCGCATGAGCGGGACCGCGAGGACCGCGAGCAGGGCGACGGTCAGGACACCGACTGGTCGGCGGCCCACCCGGTCCGAGACCCGCCCCCAGACCAGTCCCGCGCAGCCGCCGAGAACCAGCCCGGCAGCGGCAACGCCCAGAGCAGCAGGGAGCGGCACGTCGCGAGTCGCGCCGAGCCAGTTGGGCAGGAAGACGAAGAAGGTGTTGAACGCCAGGGCGCCTGCGGCGATGAGCGTAAAGCCGGCGACCAGCGCCGGACGGTGATCTCTCCACACCGTGTGCAACGGCGCGGCATCGAGCACCGCGTCCTGCTCGACCGCCGTGAACGAGTCGGTCTCCTGCATCCGGCGCCTCAGCGCCAGGGCGACGAGCCCGAGAGGCAGCGCGAGGAGGAAGCCCACCCGCCACCAGCTGTCCGACCGGGTGTCGGACAGGCCGGTCAGGAGTGCACCGACACTGAATCCCGCTGCGGTGCCGACCGCGAGCGTGCCGGTGTGCCACGCGCCGTACGCACCGCGACGTCCCGATGGTGCGTGCTCGACGATGAAGGCAGCGGCCACGCCGAGCTCTCCACCGGCGCCGAACCCCTGGGCGCCCCGAAGGAACACCAGGAGAACCGGCGCCACGATGCCCAGGGTCGCGTACCCGGGGAGCAGACCGACCGAGGTGGTCGCCACGGTCATGAGCAGGACCGAGGCCACCAAGGACCAGCGTCGGCCCACCCTGTCGCCGCGACGGCCGAAGAAGACGGCCCCGAGGGGACGAGCGAGAAAGGCTGTGCCGTAGATGGCGAAGGCGGCGACGAGACGGGTCCCCGGTTCGCTCTCCGGGAAGAAGGCGTCCCCGACGACGACAGCCAGGGCTCCGAGGATCGCGAAGTCGTACCACTCGATGGCGTTTCCGACGCACGCTGCCGCGAGGTTGCGGCGCGCGGACCTCTCAACCGTGGCGAGTGGGCTCGGGCTCGGCGTGGCCACTGTGGACACGCTAGTGAGGTCGCAGAGCTGGGGTGCCTTCTTTCGCGGACCCGGGCAGTCCGTCATGAACCAGCCGCCAGCTCGGCCGACTCGTCGACGGCACGCCGCAGCTCGCGCACCTCGATCCCCAGTCCATGGAGGCGCTCGAGCAGGCCGACGAGTGCGGCCTGGTCGGGCACCGATCCGGTCAGGACCGTGTTCGCGGGTTCCGTGCTCGCCGTGACGCCGTCGAAGTCGGAGCGAAGCTGGAGCAGAGCCTCGTCAGTGACCAGCCCGAGGACGTGGACCTCGTACACCCAAGCCACCAGCCAGCACCTCCTCCGACGACCTGACGTCACCTCGACCTTCCCGCGAAAGCCTGCCTCGTCACCTCACCCGCCACGGGTAGTGCGCGAACCAGCGAGGTGGGGCCAGGGTTGTCAGCGTCACCCACATGGAGGCATACGGGACTGCACGAGAAGGGTGGTTGTCATGACCGAGGTAAGCAGGCGCGGGACGGGAGGCGCGACGTTCGCGGCCGTCCTGATGGTCATCGCGGGCGGCTTCGGGATCCTGCAGGGGATCGCCTTGCTGGCGAAGTCCGACTACTACGTCCAGCCGAAGGGCTACTTCATCAGCACCAGCGCGTCGACGTGGGGCTGGATTCTTCTCATCATCGGCATCATCGTCGTGGCGGCAGGCTTCGGAGTGATCTCCGGCGCCTTCTGGGCACGCTGGCTGGGCATCATCTTCGTGAGCATTCAGGCATTCGGGAACTTCTTGTTCATACCAGTCCAGCCATGGTGGGCCTCGATCCTCGTGATTGTCGACCTGTGGGTCATTCACTCACTGTTCGTGCACCGTCGCGTACACGAGTGACCCGATAATCGGTCCACCTTGGGCAGTCGGCAACGTATGCCGCAGGCTTTCCATTCAGGGAGTACGTCGCTATTCCGCCGGTTAGCCTGATGACGTGTCGGGACGAGTGCGGCGAAGAACCACGGGTCACGTTGTCGTGCTGACGGCACTGGCATCAGCGGCCGGGACGTCGTTCGTGTCGGGCCGCCCGTCGACGGTGACCGGACTCGGCGCATGAGCGTGTCCGTGTCGCGACCGTCCGACCGCACTCGCGAACACGACGGCCTGGACCTGCTCTCGGCCAAGCTGGCTGTGCCTCAGCTACCACTCGGCCTGGTGTCCCGGCCACGTCTGCGTGACCAGCTCGATCGAGGTGCCACACGCCGAGTCACATTGGTGAGCGCCGGCCCGGGGTGGGGCAAGACGATGGCAGTAGCCGGCTGGGCCGAGTCACGGCAGGCCGACGGAGCGGTCGCCTGGCTGTCCCTTGACCGCACCGACAACGACCCCGTGTTGTTCTGGTCCTACGTCCTCGCGGCTGTCCGCGACGCCGTTGATGACGTGAGCCCGCCTCTGCGCGAGCTCGTGATCAGGCCTCCCCTCGGTCCCGAGATGCTGCGGAGGGTGATCCTCGGACTGAGCACGCTGCCGACGCCGCTCACCCTCGTCCTCGACGACTTCCACGAGATCCGCCGTCCCGACGTCCTGGGGGGTGTCGTGGACCTCGTGCGCCATCCCTCCTCACTCCGTTTGGTCCTGGTCACTCGGTCCGACCCGCCACTCCACCTGCAGCGACTGCGGGTCGACGGCGAGCTGACCGAGATCCGAGCGGCTGACCTGGCGTTCTCCAGACCGGAGGCCCAAGCGCTCTTCGTGGAGGCCGGAGTGTCAGGTCTTGAACAGGTGGCCGAGCAGGTCCTGGAGCGCACCGAGGGCTGGGCGGTCGGTCTGCGGATGGCCGCGTTGTTCGCAGCGAGGACCGGCAGGGCCGACCGCCTGGCCGAGTTCACGGGCGGTGAGGACTCCGTGGCCGAGTACCTCTTCGAAGAGGTGCTGGACGACCTCCCCACAGAGAGGCGCCAGTTCCTCCTCCGCACGAGCGTCACCGACAAGCTGTGCGGCGAGCTCGCCGACGTGCTGACCGGCGGGACGAACGGCCAGCAGGAGCTGGAGCTGCTGGAGCGGTCCAACGCTTTCGTCGTCGCGCTCGGCGCCGGGCACCGCTGGTTCCGGTACCACGCGCTCATGGCCGACCTGCTGCGCCAGCGGCTTCGGCTCGACGACCCAGAGCTCTCTACAGAGCTCGACCGCCGTGCCGCCCGCTGGTTCGCCGCTCGGGGGGACGCGCTCGAGGCCGTCCGACATGCCGTCCACGCACGCGACTGGCGACTGGTCGGGGAGCTGATGGTCACTGTTGCTGCGCCGCATGCGGTCTCGGCGGAGCGTGAGGCGTTCGCCGCGCTGCTGGCCGAGGTCCCGGCCAGCGAGTTCAGCAGCAGCGCCGAGCTTCGGGCAACGGCGGCCGTGGTCCGCTTTCTGCAGCGCGACTACCCGGGCATGGCGTTGCAGGTGTCCGAGGCGCGCACGATGCTCAACGGTGCCGACCCGTCGTCCCGCACGCCGGTCGAGACCTTGCTCACCGTCGGGGACATGGTGTTGGCGAGGGCGACCGGCGACCTGACCGCCTTGTCGGCGGCCTCCGGCCAGCTCCTGCGGTGGCTGGGCGACCCGAACCTCAATGGCGACCCGGTGCCGGCCCGGCTCTACGAGGCGCCGAGTCTGGGCAACCACGGCGTCGCGCTGGTGTGGTCCGACCGGGGAGACGAAGCGGAGCCCTACCTCCGCTCAGCCGTCGATGTCGCTCGCGCAACGGGAGCCGACCTCACCGTCGTGAACAGTCTCGGCTACCTGTCCCTGGTCGAGGCCGGGCGAGGGCGGCTTCAGGCCGCGACCACGCTGGCCGTCGAGGCACTCGACCTGGCCGAGCAGCGAGGATGCACCGAGCTCGCCCAGGCGATCGCGGCATACCTGGCGCTAGCCGAGATCCACTTCGACCGAGGCGAGCTTGCGGACGCACAACGTCTGCTCGACAGCGGCCTGGGTGCGCAGCGGAACGATCCGGAGTGGATCCCGTACATGGCCCTGCGGGCTCTTCAGGCCCGGATCCTGCTGGCCCGCGGACGGGTCAACAAGGCGGTGGGTCTGCTGCGGACCCTCGCGGCCGAGACGAGGGGACGAGACAAACCGGCTCGGGTTCGACGCCGGTTGACCCGCGTCCAGGTCGAGGCGCTTGTCGCGCAAGGCCTTCCGGACGCTGCCCTCGACCGGATCCGGGCTGCCGCCGAGGAGCCCTCGTCCCCCGAGATGACCGTGGTTGCCGGACTCGTCGACCTCGCCCTGGGCCGGCCTGCGCGGGCCGAGGCCGAGGTTGCCGCGGTCCGTGAGTCGTCGGGCGACCGGGTCGCCGCCGTCGAGGCCTGGCTCGTGACAGCGTTGGCGGCCGAGCACGACCGCGACGACCATCGAGCGCTGGCCGCCCTGGAATGCGCTCTGACCGTGGCCGAGCCGGAGGGCATTCGCCAACCCTTTCTCGCGGCGGGCTCCGGTCGAGTCCAGGCACTCCTGCAGCATCGGAAGCGGCTCGGCGGTGACGGCAGGTTTGCCGAGGGCCTCCTGTCGAGCCTCGACTCCGCGCCGGCGATGGCGGCACCCAGTCCGCTGGCCCGTGCCCTGACGGATCGGGAGCGGGTCGTGCTGAGCCACATGGCGACGCTCGAGACGAACGACGAGATCGCGAGCTCGCTGTTCGTGTCCGTCAACACCGTGAAAGCCCACACCAGGTCCATCTACCGCAAGCTCGAAGTCACGAACCGCCGCGAGGCCATCAAGCGCGCGCGGGTCCTCGGCTTGATCTGAGCGACCCCGCCAACTACCCGCTCGGGATGAGGCACCGGAGCCCTCCGGGCTGCTTCACTCACTCTGGGACGCGGCATACCTCCGGCCGGGAGGGTGCCCAGGTATGCCGTGCCACCGCCAGGCGTGAAAGGGCAGGTGGATCCGATGCGGTACGAAGCCCGCGTTTCCGGTCGGCTCGGCATGCTCCTCACGGGAGCACTCGGATCGACGGGGGTGAGGCATCACGCGCGAGGCACGACACTGACCATCACGAACGACGGCGAGCTCCCCCTCGCCGCGCTCGTCAGGCGCCTGGATGAGCTCGGCGTGCAGGTCGAGTACGTCTGCGCGCGCCGGACGAGCGACCCTCCGGACAGGTCCTGCGGGCCACTCGTGCCAGGCCCGCCGGACCCGAATACCCAGCCGCCGGCGGGCATCGGGGTGACAATGTGACGGTGGAGGAGTCGCGATCCGAGGCGGCGCGGCGCCGCATGGTGGAAGCACAGCAGCGCGCCGTGCGAGCCTCACAGCGAGTCGGTGAGCTGCAAGAGCTCGTGATCCGGTTGGAGTCCGGCGAGACCCTGACCGAGGCTGATCTGCGTGGCGCGGAAGCAGCGATGCGAGAAGCGGCGGATGCCGCCGAGGCCGCGCGCCGGCACAGCCGCGAGGAACGCATTCTCAGCGCGACCACCCATCGCCAGGTGGCGGCGCTGCTCACTCGACTGGGCCGCAACGACAAAGCGTCCGGCCACCTCCGCGCCGCCGAGGCGGACGAGCAGGAAGCACGCGCCGTCGAGGCGCCGGGGCAGCAAGGGCGCCTAGGGTCCGGTTGGTGAGCGGGACCGGGGCGCTCGGACCTGTCATTCGGTTGCTTGTGTGGTGCCACGTGCACGCTGTGCGGTGCTGTTTGGCACCACACTCGCCGGCAAGCAGCGCCAGGGCTCGACCACAAGTGTTCATCGTGCGGCCACCTCGCCTTCGGCGGGGACCCGATGCGGCGCGCCTAGCGTCCCCGCTGGCGCCGGATGGCGCCGTCCGACACGCGAGTGAGGAACAACTCATATGCGAACCACGATGAAAGCGACCGGCGCGGCCCTTGCGGTCCTCGCCGCCGTCGCAGGTGCAGCGAGCGCGATGGCAGCGCCCGCGGCGGGGGCTGAGGGCACCGACAACGGCCGGGTCAAGAACGTGATCTACCTGCTGGGTGACGGCATGGGGCGCACCCACGTCGATGCAGCGCGGCTGCGTTACTACGGCGGCAACGGCAAGCTCAACATGGAGCAGATGCCGGTCGTCGGCCAGAACGCGACGTATGCCGTCGAGAAGAACTCGGGTCAGCCCGGCGAGGCCGACTTCCACCCGAACTACGTCACCGACTCGGCCTCGGCGGCGACCGCATGGTCCTCCGGGGTCAAGACCTACAACGCGGCACTCGGCGTCGACGCGAAGGGCAACGTCGTCCCGACGGCCATGGAGATGGCCAAGTCCGCCGGATATGCGACCGGCAACGTCTCGACCGCCGAGATCACCGACGCGACCCCGGCCGGGCAGTTCAGCCACGCCCTCGCGCGCGGCTGCCAGGGCCCGAACTACAGCTCGACCTCCTGCCAGGACCTGACGATCACCGGCCAGGCGCTCCCGACGAGCGACGTCCGCGTGACGCCGATCGCCGACCAGATCGCACGCAACGGCACGGCGGACGTCATCCTCGGCGGTGGCCTCTCGCGGTTCGACGCCGCGGACGAAAATGCGCTCAAGGCACAGGGTTACGCCGTCCTGGGCTCGCCGGCGAGCCAGACGGTCGCCACCCGGTCCGACCTCGAGAATGTCAAGGATGGCAAGGTCTTCGGCCTGTTCAACAAGGGCAACCTCACCATCGAGAAGTTCAAGCGGGAAAACCCGAGCTCGGTGCAGGCCGCCGAGCCGTCGCTTCCCGAGATGACCACCAAGGCCATCGACCTGCTCAGCTCGAAGGCCACGTCCGGCGGTAACGGGTTCTACCTCCAGGTCGAGGGTGCGCTCATCGACAAGCGGTCGCACGCCAACGACGCGGCCCAGACGCTCGAGGAGACCAAGGCCTTCGACGACGCGGTGAAGGTCGCCCTGGACTTCGCCGAGAAGGACGGCCACACGCTCGTCATCGTCACCGCGGACCACGAGTGCGCGGGCTTCAACATCATCGAGAAGGGCACGTTCACCAACGCCGAGGCGGCGGCCCCGCCGCTCAACAACGACGGCGGCAACCCGGCGAACAACTCGACGCCGCTGCGCACGTCCGGCAACACGAAGGACGCCACCCGCTCCTCCGGCATCATCAACAGCGCCGGCTCTGCCGACCCGAAGAACTTCGCGCCGGCCACGTTCCGCACCGCCGATGACCCGGCGGACGTCAAGGACGGCACGGCCCAGGCCAGCCTGTGGCTGACCTACCTGTCCGGCAACCACACCGGTGCCGATGTGCCGGTGTTCGCCTACGGGCCGGGGTCACAGCAGCTCGCTGGGGAGATCGACAACACCGACCTGTTCGACGTCGTCACGAGCGCACTGCGCCTCAAGTGAGGCGGCGGGCGTCACGGCGTCGCGCAGTCACGATGTGACCGGCTGAACCCCGGTGGGTCGCGCGGTGTATGCCGCGTGGCCCGCCGGCGGGTCGGCGCCCGACACCGCCGGCGCCCGGCCCCGCCGCCGGCGCCCGACCCCGCCGGCGCCCGTCCCCGCCGGCGCCTGGCCCCGCCGGGGCGGTAACGCCACCAGCACACACCTCGAGTATCCGAATCCCCAGCTGCACCAAGGACGCACGACCATGAAGCGCTCGACCCTGCTCATCGCGATCCTCGTCGTCGCAGTCTTCGCCGGGGCGTGGGCAGTCACCCGCCTGTTGACCGGCTCGCCATCCGAGCCCTCTGCCTCGCCGAGCCCGGCAGCCGCCCGGGTCTCCCTGCCGGGCAACGTCCCGGCGACCGGTGAGCCCGACCTGCCGTCCCTGTCCACCCTCCACCCCCGCCCCGGCACCGCCGTTCAGGCCTCCGGCCCCTTCGACGATCGCTTCACGCTCACTGCTCTGCGCTTCGACGGCGAGGCAGTCCACGCGTCCGCCACGATCACGAGCGATGTCAGCGATGTGCTGGAGTTCGCGGCGCTCGCCGGCTTCTACGACGCCCGAGGCGCACTGATCGGGACCGGCCGCTTCGACTACCACCTCGACGAGGCGCAGCCCGGCCACGAGGCGGCCGGCCCGCCGAGCGAGCTCCAGACCGTCCGCATCGCCGTGCCGAAGGAGCTCCGGGGCAAGGCCGTCTCAGCGGCCGTCGGGGTCCCCGTTCTCGTCAACGAGTAACCGCCCCGACGCGCCCTCCCAGT
>NZ_JBSGGK010000011.1:113949-176785 GCF_053603855.1 Monashia sp. NPDC004114
AGTCGAGTGGGCGCCCCGTCCCAGTCGAGTGGGCGCCCCGTCCCAGTCGAGTGGGCGCCCCGTCCCAGTCGAGTGGGCGCCCCGTCCCAGTCGAGTGGGCGCCCCGTCCCAGTCGAGTGGCGCGCCATGTGGCTGGGGCTGGTGTGACGGCGCGCCCACTCAACGAGGGGGGTGACGCGGGGGACGGGCCGGGGCGGGACAGAACTTCTGGGCAGAATTCGGTCATTTTTCTGGGCCTCGAGCGTCCTACTCACTAGAAACCCCCGCTTCGATCCCTCGAGGAGCAGCATGACCACCCCCCAGCAGACGAAGCCGGCGCGACTCATGCGCCCGGCGGAGGTCGCCGTCCTGTTCGGCGTCAACCCCAAGACCATCACCCGCTGGGCTCGCATCGGCAAGCTGCCCTCGATCCGCACGCGCGGCGGGCATCGCCGGTTCGCTTCCGAGGACATCTTCAAGATCCTCAGCGAGTCCTGAGCGCAGCCGCTCGGGACGGGGTGAGGCGGTCGACCTGCACCCAGTCGGGCCCGTCGAGCTCGATGGCGGCTGCGGGGAAGAGCCCGTTCTCCTCCTTGTCGATGTGGCTGCGCAGCTGGCTGACGAACTCATCGACGACGCCGTGCTCTCCGGCCCGGATCCGCTCGGCGAGCCCGTCGAGCAGGGCGTGCTCCGCACACAGCCCGTCGACGTATGCCGTGAAGCCGGGCTTGCCTCGAAGCACCGTGAAGAGCCCGGCCTCCTCCGCATCGGTGTGCGGGTGAAGGTGCGAGACGAGATGGTCCAGCGCCGCCGAGATCGCTGCGTCGTCACCCGCGGAGACGGCCCGGTGCAGCGGCCCGGTGAGGTTCACGATCTCCTCGTGTTCCTGCATGAACCGACCGACCGAGTCGATCGACTGACACCCGCAATAGCTGCACATGCCCGCGAACCTCGACGAGTCAGGCCGGCCGGGTGAGACGCAGCCTCCAGGCATCGGGACCCTCGACGAGGTACTCGATGCCCACGTCGCCGTGCCGCTCGCGCAGCTGGGCCAGCAGGGGCAGCGGGTTGTGCGGCGCGACGAGGTCCATCGAACCGCCCGGCGAGATCGCGTCGAGCGCACCGAACACCGTCGCGTGGCGGATCGCATGCGGGATGACCGTGACGTCGAGAGCGGGCACCCCCTCGTCGGTGCAACCGCACCCGCAGGTGTGGGTGCTCGTCTCAGACACGGGGATGAACTGGGTCATGACACGCTCCTTGGCGTCGACACGGCGCGGTCTCGTTGCCGCGCACCACTTCTTTTTATACGGTGATCCTTGTGGAAAATCCAACTCGGCTCGGCCCGCTCCCCACCGAGCGCGACACCGGAGCCGCCCAGCGCCTGACCGCACAGCGGCGCCGAGCCCTGCGCGCCTTGGAGGACCTCGCCCACGAGTCCCCCGACCAGCCGGTCTCGATCGCCGCGGTCGCCGCAGAGCTCGACCTGCACGTGAACACGGCACGCGAGCACCTCGACCGCCTGGTGTCTTCCGGCCTGGCGCGCCGCTCACGTCTCGCACCGAGTGGGCGGGGCCGCCCCGGGTGGGGCTACACACCGAGCCCGCGCCGCTCGCCGGCAGCGGCCGAGTACGTCACCCTGGCCAGGGTCCTTGCCGACCACGTCGCCGAACATGGCGGTGACGTCCGGAGCGACATGATCAGCCTCGGCCGCCGCTGGGGCCACAGTCTCGCCGACGCAGACCCCGGCGCCGACGAGCCCGCCGACGACACCGTGGTCCGGCTGCTCGGCGACCTCGGGTTCGACCCCGACGTCTCGGCCCAGACGCCCTCGGTGCGAGTGCGGCTCCGACGCTGCCCCATCCTCGAGGTGGCCAGGCAGCGCCCGGAGGTCGTCTGCCAGGTCCACCGCGGCATCGTCGAGGGGGTGCTCGAGGCCAAGCATGCGCCACGCGACGTGTCGCTCCAGGCCTTCGCCGAGCCCGGCGCCTGCCTCTTGCACCTGACACCCACCGCGGAGCCGGAGGCCGACCGGCCCGCCTAGGCCGCCGGCGGACGAAGCAGGCGGATGAAGCAGGCGGATGAAGCCGGGCTGCACCCGAGGCGCCACAAGCCGTCGAGTGGCCCCGTCGTCACACCAGTCCCAGGAACGCCACTCCTCACACGAACGCGTGTGACGACGGGGCCACTCGACGGTGGCGAGCACACTCCTGGCACGAACGCGTGCGACGACGGGGCCACTCGACGGTGGCGGGCTCAGCACGCCGGGCTAGCGGATTGGCCAAGCGGTCCAGAAATATCTACAGTCGATTCCGTGAATATTCCGAAGCGCCACACCTGAGCCGTCGGACGCACGGCATGAGCACCACTCGCGGTTCCTGGTTCATGCGCGACCGGCCGGTCGTGATCTGGCTCGGCCTGGCCGTTCTCGTCGCGCTCGTCCACCCCTTCGTCGACGACTCCCGGTGGCTCATGGTCCATCTCGTCGTGCTCGGAGCGGTGACGCACTCGATCATGGTGTGGAGCGTCCACTTCACCGATGCGCTGCTGCGCAGCCGTCCGGACCTGGAGTCACGCCGCCGCCAGACCTACCGGCTCAGCCTGCTCGCCGCCGGCACCACCCTCGTGCTCGTCGGCGTGCCGACCGCGCTCTGGCCGGTCACCGTCGTCGGCGCCACGCTGGTCTCGACAGCGGTGGTCTGGCACGCCTGCATGCTCGTCGTCCGGCTGCGCAAGGCCCTGCCCGGCCGCTTCCGTATCACGGTTCGCTACTACATCCTCGCGGCGTCCTGCCTGCCCGTCGGCGCGCTCTTCGGCGTCCTCCTCGCCCGGGGACAGGCCGACACCTGGCACGGCCGGCTCCTCGTCGCCCACACGATGACGAATCTCCTCGGCTGGGTCGGCCTCAGCATCCTCGGCACGTTCGTGACCCTCTGGCCGACCATGCTGAGGACCCGCATGGCCGACGGCGCGGAGCAGGACTCGCGGCGGGCGCTGCCGATCGTCGGCGCGGGCCTGGCCCTCATCGTCGCGGGCCCCCTGGTCGACCTCCCGTGGCTCACTGTCGCGGGCGTCGCGGCCTACCTCGTCGGCGTCGGCCTCACGGTCCGGGGTGTCGTGGTCGCGGCGCGGCGCCGGACGCCCACCACCTTTCCCACGTTGTCGGCGGGCTCGGGGATGGTCTGGCTGGCCATCGGCCTGGTCGTGCTCGGAGTCGCGGTCGCGCGGTTCGCGCCGACCGGCGGCGCCTGGCACGACCTCGCGGAGCACTACGGCACGCTGACCTCGATCTTCGTCGTGGGCTTCGCGCTGCAGGTGCTCCTCGGCTCGCTGACCCACCTCATCCCGGTCGTTCTCGGTGGCGGGCCCTCCGTGCTCCGGGCCTCCATGGCACCGCTCGAGACGGCAGGCACCGTCCGGGTCGTCGTGGCCAACCTCGGCCTGGCCGTGTGCCTGCTGCCCGTGCCGGGCCTCGTCCGCGTCGTCGTCTCCATTCTCGTGCTCGCAGCGCTCGCGAGCTACATCCCCTTGATGTTCAAGGGAATTCGCGCGGGCATCAGGGCCAGGCGCACGCTCGCGGAGTCGCAGACCGGTGCGGGCCACGATGTGCCAGCGGGTATGCCGTCGCGCACCCTCGGCTCCGCAACGGGGCCCTCTGCAGGCCCGACCACCCCACCGGCCAAGGGGCGGGTCCCCGTCATCGCACCACTGACCCAGCGGCCCTTCGCCCGGTCGCAGCTCGTCGCGGGCGTCGCCGTGGTCGCTCTGGGGGCCGCCCTCGGCGTCGGGCTCGACCCCGCCGCAGCCGGGCTCGTCGGCGTGGGCGCGACGGGCAGCGGTGCGACAGCCGCGGGAGTCACCCCGACTGGTGAGACGACCCGCGTCACCGTCACCGTGATGGACATGCGCTTCAGCCCGTCCTCGATCTCGGTGCCCCTCGGCAACCGCCTCCTGATCGACATCGTCAACACCGACCCGACGAACGTCCACGACCTCGTCCTCGACACCGGCCAGTCGAGCGGCCGCCTATCCGACGGCCAGCGCGCCACGATCGACGCCGGCGTCATCGGCCGCGACATCGACGCCTGGTGCTCGGTCGTCGGGCATCGTCAGATGGGAATGACCCTGTCCATCAAGGCGATCGGCAACTCCGAAGCCGGCAGGAACGGACAGTCGCACGGCATGCCGATGCCGGACGGCTCCGGCCCCGCGACGGCGGCCCCGGACCCCGGCGCCCCGGGATCCAGCCCCACGATCGACCTCATGAAGCAGCCGGGACCCGGCTTCACGGCATACGACCCCGTCCTTGCGCCGCTGACCGGCGAGCGCGTGCACCGGATCACGCTCACGGTCGAGGAGGTCACCGTGGAGGTGGCCCCCGGGGTGAGGCAGCAGCGATGGACGTACAACGGGAAGTCCCCCGGCCCAACGCTCCACGGCCGCGTGGGCGACACGTTCGAGGTGACGCTCGTCAACCACGGGACGATGGGCCATTCGATCGACTTCCACGCAGGTGAGAACAACCCGGCCGACGTCATGCGCACAGTGCCGCCGGGCGGTTCGCTCGTCTACCGCTTCACCGCACGGCGGGCCGGGATCTGGATGTACCACTGCTCGACGATGCCGATGTCGGCGCACATCGCGGCGGGGATGGCGGGCGCGGTCGTCATCGAGCCGGACGGCCTCACGCCGGTCTCACACAGCTACCTGCTCGTGCAGTCCGAGGTGTACCTCGGCGCCGGCCAGGGGGCACCCGTGGACCCCGCCAAGGTCGCGGCCGAACGGCCGGACGCTGTCGTGTTCAACGGGTATGCCGCTCAGTACGCGGCGCGGTCGCTGACCGCCCAGCCCGGCGAGCGGATCCGGGTCTGGGTGCTCGACGCAGGCCCCAACAGGAGCACGGCATTCCATGTGGTCGGCGCCCAGTTCGACACGGTCTACAAGGAGGGCACGTACCTGCTGCGCGACGGCCGCGGGCCGCTCGACCCGCCAGGGACGTCGACCGGCGGCTCGCAGGCGCTCGACCTGGCGCCGGCACAGGGCGGCTTCGTCGAGCTGTCGATCCCGGCCGCGGGGACGTACCCGTTCGTCTCGCACATCATGGCCGACGCCGAGCGTGGAGCGAGCGGGCTGATCGAGGTCGCCCCCTAGTCGTTGAGGTGGCCGGAGGTCGCGCGGACCGCCTCGGCCACCACGTCGATGAGCTGGCCCGTGCGCTCGAGCATCGCCCGCTGCCGGATCGCCCCGTTGCCGTCTTCGCGAAGGCGCGCGAACCCGGCCTCGACCGCCGCCAGATCACCGGATGCCTCGAGGCACGGGCCGATGTAGTCGAGCAGCTGGGCAACCACGGACCAGCACGGCCTGGGCAGCCCACTGCGCCAGTCGATCAGGTTGCCGCTCAGACCATCCCGCCCTGCCTGCCAGGTCGCCATCCGGATGAGCTGGGTCGGCACTGGCGGCGCCTGCAGGCCGCGCGCCCAGTCCGTGGCGGCCGTATCCACGAGCCCGCGGCAGATCGCCGCGACGACGAGCGCCTCGTCCATGGTGAAGCACACGTCGGCCGCGCGGATCTCGACCGTCGGGTAGTGCACAGCGAGCCGCGCGTCGAAGTAGATCATCCCCTCGTCGAGGACCACCGAGGTCAGGACGAGATCGCGGACGCGACGGTGGTAGGCCGCCGCCGACTCGAAGAGATCGGTCGGGCCCCACGAGGGCCATCGCGCCAGGGCCTGGGAGCGGTAGCTGGCGAAGCCGGAGTCCTTGCCGTTCCAGAACGGCGAGTTCGCACTGATAGCAAGGAGAGTCGGGAGCCACACGCGGATCCGGTCGAGCACCCCGACCCCCTCCTCGTCGCTCTCGACGGACACGTGGACGTGGCACCCGCAGGTCAGGTGCTCACGCGCCGTGAGCTGGTAGCGGTCCTCCATCCAGGCGTAGCGGGTCGACTTCGCGGGGATCGGGTTGACCGGCAGGGGCGAGGTCCCCAGTGCGGCAACGCTCGAGCCGGTCCCCCGGGCCGCGTCGACGGCCTCGCGCCGCCAGCGCCTGATCTCGTCGCGCAAGGCGCCCAGGTCGGCCGCGGGCGCCGTGTGCGTCTCGATCTGCTGCTGCTGGAACTCCCCCTCGACGGCCCCGTGCACGCCGACCCCGGCGACCTCAGGAGGCTGATGGGCGGCCCGGATCAGCGTCTGGCCCGATACGGAGCGGGGGCGACCGTTCCGCACGTCGACGAGGAGCATCTCCTCCTCGACCCCCAGCGTGCGCACCACATGGGCTCCTTCCCGTAACGGTTCGCGCCCCTGTAGACGTATGCCGTCAGGCCGGGTGGTGCCGGCGAGCCTGACGGCATACGTCCGTCCGTGGGGTGCCGCGGCGAACCCGCGTGGCACGAGAGGGGTCGCACGGGCGACGTACCCATCCGGGCGTGGCCCGAGTCACCAGTGTCTCGCCACGAGCGCCCGAACGGTGGGATGGGCGGGAATGAATCTGGCGAACATCGGGCTTTCACCCAGTAGCGCCGCCGGACCAACCCGCACATCTCACACCTGACGTAGACATACCTGACCTCGGGAGGACCGTGTCCACCTCGACAACAGTCGGGTTCCGCTCCGAGCGCGGACCCATCCTCATCGCCCTGATGCTGTCGACAGCGCTCATCGCGCTCGACGCGACCATCCTGGCCACCGCAGTCCCGACGATCGTCGCCGAGCTCGGCGGCCTCACGCAGTTCCCTTGGCTCTTCTCGGTCTACCTGCTCGCCCAGGCCGTGTCGGTCCCGGTCTACGCGAAGCTGGCCGACACGCTCGGTCGCAAACCGGTCATCCTGTTCGGCATCGGGCTGTTCCTGGTCGGGTCCATCATGTGCGGCCTCGCGTGGGACATGCCGTCGCTCATCGCCATGCGCGCGGTCCAGGGCATCGGCGCCGGAGCCGTCCTGCCGGTGACGATCACCATCGCCGGAGACATCTACACGGTCGCCGAGCGGGCCAAGGCGCAGGGCTACATCGCCAGCGTCTGGGCGGTCTCGTCCGTGGTCGGCCCGACTCTCGGTGGCGTCTTCTCCCAGTTCGCCTCGTGGCGCTGGATCTTCTTCGTGAACATCCCCTTGTGCCTGCTGGCGGCGTGGATGCTGTGGCGCGGCTACCACGAGTCCGTCGAGCGCCGAGCCCACCAGATCGACTATGCCGGCGCCGCTGCGCTGACCATCTCGCTCAGCCTGCTGATCCTCGCCGTCCTCGAAGGCGGCCAGGCCTGGGCGTGGACGTCGTGGCAGAGCATCGCGGCGTTCGGCGTCGGCACGCTCCTGCTCGTGGCCATCGTCGCCATCGAGCGGCGTGCGGCCGAGCCGGTGCTGCCGCTCGACATCTTCTCCCGGCGGCTCATCGTGACCACCCTGTTCATCTCGGTCGGCGTCGGCGCGGTCCTGGTGGGCCTGACCTCCTACGTGCCGACCTTCCTCGAGGGCACCACCGGCGCGACCCCGCTCGTGGCCGGGCTCGCCGTCGCTGCCCTGACGATCGGGTGGCCGATCTCGGCGTCGCAGTCGGGACGCCTCTACCTGCGCATCGGGTTCAGGCCGACCGCGCTCATCGGCCTGACCCTGGCCAGCGTCGGCGCCGCGGCCCTCTGGATCACCTCGGCCAGGCCGAACGTCTGGTCGGCAGCCCTCTCGTGCTTCGTCGTCGGCCTGGGGCTCGGCCTGGTCGCAACCCCGACGCTGATCGCCGCGCAGGCCTCGGTGCCGTGGAGCGAGCGCGGCGTCGTCACCGGGTCGAACATGTTCATGCGCTCGGTCGGCAGCGCGGTCGGCGTCGCGATCTTCGGCGCGGCCGCCAACAGCATCATCGCCTCGAGCGGCGGCACCGGGACACCGACCGCGATTCGCGATGCCTCTGCAGCGGTGTTCCTCGCGACCGTCGTCGCCGCGCTCCTCGGACTCGCGGCCGGGCTCTTCATGCCGCAGACGCGGGCGGAGGATCTCGAACAGGGCCAGGACCAGCCGGTCCCCGAGCCGCAGGCGACCGCCGCCGAGTAGGCGCGTTCTGATCCGGTTCGATGCAGGTGCGTGGTCGATGTCGGTGCGCGCCCGCTACGACACGCCGAGTACGACGCGCCATGACATCGACCGGCAAGACGTGGAGGCGCGGCGCTAGGTGCGGGAGTCGCTGAGCAACCGGACGACCGAGCGCTCGAGCGCGTCCCGGTCCCGCACCTGCACGAGGTCGCCGTGCGCGAGGCGTCGACGGTCCGCGGCACTGAGGCGGGCCAGGCCACGCGCGACCGTCCGCCCCACGGCATACTCGTCGAGCACGCGCGGGTCGACGTAGGAACGCCGCACGACCGCGGGTGTGTTGCCGAGATGCTCGGCCACGACCGTCATCGCCGCCTTCTCGACCCGCTTCTGTTCGGCCTTGGTGTCGGCAGGGCCGGCCTGCGCGAGGGCCACCGCGGCCGTGACGGTGGCAGCCCAGGTGCGCAGGTCCTTGACGGTGAACTCCTCACCGACGATCTCCTTGAACGCGACGTTCAGATCGCCCGAGTGCAGCTCCCGCCACTCGCGACGGCCCTCACGGAAGGCGAGCAGCCGGTCACCCGGGTGCTGGCTTCGCTTGAGGGACAAAGCAACCCGTGCGAGAAGGGGATCCGCCATGACGGCTTCACGCAGCTGCCCGGACTTGGCCGGGAACTCGAACGTCACCTCGTCGCCACTGACGGTGACGTGGTCCCTCAGCAGCGTCGCGACACCGTGGGAGCCGTGCTCGGCCTCGTACTCGTCTCCGCCCGTGCGGAACAGGCCGGCATCGAGCATCCGCAGGCCGGCCGCTGTGACCCGGCGCCGGCTGAGCCCGCTCGTGCGCAGGTCGGACGCGATCCGGACCCGCATGGCCGGCAGCCGCTTCGCCAGCGCGAGCACCCGGTCGTGCTTCTCGCGGCCGCGAGCCTCGTGCCATCCCTCGTGGTAGAGGTACTGCCGCCGCCCGGCGTCGTCGGTGCCGACGGCCTGGATGTGCCCATTCGGGAACGGGCAGATCCACACGTCGCGCCAGGCCGGCGGGATCACGAGTGCGGTTGCACGCTGGCGCGTCTCGTCGTCCACCGGGCGCCCGCCGGCATCGACATAGCCGAACCCCTTGCCCCGCCCGATGCGTCGTATGCCGGGCCCATCGATGGCGCTACGCCGAAGTCTCACACCCGCACTCATACCCGGGTCGAGGTCATCGGGTCGAGGTTGCAGGTCGGTCGAGAGCGCGAGCGAATACCTCGACCGCGATACCTCGAACCGGGGGCGCCGTCACCCGGCGGGTTCGTCCGCCCGTCGAGTCTGGGTCGTGTCCGGGCCGTCGGGCGTCGAGACCGGGACGATCTCGGGGACCTCGATCTCCTGCTGACCGGGAGGCAGGGGCGGGTCGGGGGTAACCGGCGGAAACACCGAACCGTCGTCCTGCAGGTGCGATTCGTAAGGGGTCACAGAACTGTCTTGCCTTTCCCCCCGAGGAACTGGCCTTACTTCGACCATACCCACGCACCGATGGAGCGAACCTGTGTCTTGTCCGGAAGCCGCCCGAGCTCAGCGGCCGGTGCCGCCGTAGACGATCGCCTCGTCGGCCGAGTCGAGGCCGAACGCCGTGTGCACGGCACGCACCGCCTCGTCGAGCATGTCCGCGCGGGTGACCGCCGAGACGCGGATCTCGGAGGTCGAGATCATCTCGATGTTGATGCCAGCCTCGGCCAGAGCGCCGAAGAACTTCGCCGAGACGCCCGGGTGGCTCTTCATCCCCGCCCCGACGAGCGCGATCTTGCCGATCTTGTCGTCGAGCCGCAGGTCCTCGTAGTCGACGTCGTGCTTGATCGACTGCAGCACCTGGATGCCCCGGGCGCCGTCCTCCTGCGGCAGGGTGAACGAGATGTCGGTCTTGGCGGTCTCCGCGGCCGACACGTTCTGCACGATCATGTCGATGTTGATGCCGGCCTCGGCGATGGCGCCGAAGATCTTCGCGGCGACGCCGACCCGGTCGGGCACGCCGACGATGGTGATCTTGGCCTCGCTGCGGTCGTGGGCGATGCCGGCGATGATCGGTGCTTCCACAGCGCCTTCTCCTTCGTAGGGGTTGTCCTTGACCCAGGTGCCGGGCCGCTGCGACCACGACGAACGCACGTGGATCGGTATGCCGTAACGGCGGGCGTACTCGACGCAGCGCAGGTGCAGGATCTTCGACCCGTTGGCCGCCAGGTCGAGCATCTCCTCCATCGACAGCACGTCGAGCTTGCGGGCGCTGGGCAGGACGCGCGGGTCGGCGGTGAAGACGCCGTCGACGTCGGTGTAGATCTCACACACGTCGGCCTTGAGCGCCGCGGCGAGCGCCACGGCGGTCGTGTCGGAGCCGCCTCGGCCGAGCGTCGTGATGTCCTTGGTGGTCTGGCTGACGCCCTGGAACCCGGCCACGATCGCGATGTGGCCCGCGTCCAGCGCGCTCTGGATGCGCCCGGGCGTCACGTCGATGATGCGGGCCGCGCCGTGCGCATCGTCGGTGATGACGCCCGCCTGGCTGCCGGTGAACGACCGCGCCTCGGCACCGAGCTGGGCGATGGCCATCGCCACGAGCGCCATCGAGATGCGCTCGCCCGAGGTCAGCAGCATGTCGAGCTCCCTGGCGGGCGGGTTCGCGGCGACCTGCTCCGCGAGGTCGAGCAGCTCGTCCGTCGTGTCGCCCATCGCCGAGACGACGACGCACACCGAGTTGCCGGCGCGGTGCGTCTCCACGATGCGCCGGGCGACACGCTTGATCGCCTCGGCGTCGGACACGGACGACCCGCCGTACTTCTGGACGACGACGCTCACGGCTGCTCCGGATCTGCTCGCTGGACCGAATGGGCGCCCGACGGTCGGCCTGCGGGGCAGCCCGATGGGGGCAGCCCGAGTCTAGGCTCGCGACCGGGATGTCCACTGGATGGTCACCATGCTGAGACGGCCGCCCAGCCCGACCGGGTCAGGGGTGCAGCGCGTCGAACTCGGCCTCGCCGACGGTCTCCTCGTCCGCGTCGAGGCGCAGGTGCGCGAGGATCGACTGCAGCGCCCGAAGCGCGCAGAGCGCCCGGTCCCCCCACGAGGACAGGTAGCTGAACTGCCACCACCACAGCGCCTCGACCTTGCGACCGGCGGCGTAGTGCTTGAGCCCGTGGCTGAGCGCCACTGCGATGTCGGCGGCGTCGTTGGAGATCGAGCCGTCGGCTCGCTCCCCGGACGTGACCGGGTCGACGACGTAGACGTAGTCGTCGATGCCGGTGAGGACGTTGGCCAAGCCGTCGCGAAGCGGGTCGACGTCGTCGTCGGCCCCGGGGTCGGCCTCGAAGCGCTCCTCGAGCACGACGTCCTGGATCGCCCCGAGCCGCGCCCCGGCGACGAGCACCTGGGAGAGTGCGAGCGTCAGCACCGGCAGCGCGGTGTCGGGGGCGTTGCCCGACGCGACCTCGGTGACCGAGGTGAGGAAGGCACTGGCCTCAGCGGCCGTCAGGTCGGCGAGCCCGCCGAGGTCGTCGACATCGCTGTGGTCGTCGGTAGCCATCTGGGATCCCCTTGTCCGGTTCGGGTGCCCTCCGACCCGTATGCCGTCGGGCAGGTATGCCGTCCTGCGCGGTAGCGCTCGTCGTTCAGTCTGCCCTGCGACTCGACCCGGCGGCATACGGGAGGGCGTGAAGTTGGTGACGTTCTAGTGTCGCCGCCCGCCTTGCCCCTCGCACACGCGGCGCTGGTCGAGGGGGCCGCGTGTCGGAGGGCAGTCCGGCGTCAGGCGTCGACGCGGCGACGGCCCTCGAAGGCCCGCCCGAGCGTGACCTCGTCGGCGTACTCCAGGTCGCCGCCGACCGGCAGTCCCGACGCGAGCCGGGTCACGGTCACGCCGAGGTCGCGCAGCAGCCGCGACAGGTAGGTGGCGGTCGCCTCGCCCTCGAGGTTCGGGTCGGTGGCGATGATGACCTCCTGCACGTCGCCCGAGGCGAGACGCTGCATCAGCTCGCGCACGCGCAGGTCGTCGGGGCCGATGCCGTCGATCGGGCTGATCGCTCCGCCGAGCACGTGGTAGACGCCACGGAACTCGCGAGTGCGCTCGATCGCGACGACGTCCTTGGGCTCCTCGACGACGCAGATCGCGGTGTGGTCGCGCCGAGGGTCAGCGCAGATCCGGCACTTCTCGGCCTGGGCGACGTTGCCACACTCGTCGCAGAACCGCACCTTGGCCTTGACCTCGGTCAGCGCCGTGACGAGCCGGCTCACCTCGTCGGCGTCGGCCTGCAGCAGGTGGAAGGCGATGCGCTGCGCGCCCTTGGGGCCGATGCCCGGCAGCCGTCCGAGCTCGTCGATGAGGTCCTGCACCGCGCCTTCGTACACACCGCAACCCTAAGCCTGGAGAAGCCCTGCTGCGGACCGCCGCACCGGTCTACCGTGGCGTGAACGAGGCCTCCGGGACGAGGAGTGGGCCATGGGTGAGCGAGTGGCTGAGCAGGCGACGGGGCAGGGAGCGAGGCAGGAGACAGAGCAGGTCGACCGGCTCGTCTCACGTCGCAGCGAGCGGATCCAGGCCGCCGTGCCGTTCCGGGTGCTGTTCGACTTCCTGCGCAAGTCCGACTACCAGACGCGACGCCGCGAGCCGGGCGTCCTCGACTTCACCTTCGGGGACCCGCACGAGCTGCAGATGACCGAGTACGTCGAGGCGCTGCGCACGGCCGCACTCCCCCAGGACGAGCTGTGGTTCGCCTACAAGCAGAGCGAGGTCACGGCGCAGGAGGCAGCGGCCGCGTCCCTGGAACGCGTGGTGCCACTCGGGTGGGCGGCAGACAACCTGAGGATGACGACGGGCGGGTTCGGCGCGATCACCGTGGCGATGAAGGTGCTCGCGGACCCGGGCGACGAGGTCGTCTACACGCTGCCCCCGTGGTTCCTCTACGAGGGCCTCGCCCTGGAAGCGGGGCTGGTCCCGGTCAAGGTGAAGGCGCTCGAGCCGACCTTCGACCTCGACCTCGACGGCATTGCCGCGGCCATCACCGAACGCACCCGCGCGGTCATCGTCAACACCCCGAACAACCCGAGCGGCCGAATCTACCCACCGGAGGTCCTCACGGCCCTGGGCCGGCTGCTCGACGAGGCGTCGGCCCGGCACGGCCGTCGCATCTGGATCGTGTCGGACGAGCCTTACAACCGAATCGTCTTCGACGGCAACCAGTTCCACAGTCCGGCGCAGTTCTACCGACACACCGTCATCTGCTACTCGTACGGCAAGACCCTGCTCGCACCCGGTCAGCGCATCGGCTACATCGCGGTGCCACCCGGCATACCCGGGCGCGACGCGCTGATGGAGGCCATCGAGAGCCTGCAGGTCGCCGGCGGCTGGCTCTTCCCGAACGCCGTGATGCAGTACGCCATCCCGCGGCTCGAGGAGCTGTCGATCGACATCCCGGGTCTCCAGTCGAAGCGCGACCGGTTCGTCGCGGCGCTGCGCGAGATGGGGTACGAGGTCTCGGTCCCCGAGGGGACCTTCTACCTCTGGCCTCGGTCGCCCGTCGCCGACGACGAGTCGTTCGTGAAGGGACTCGCGCAGCGTGGGGTGCTCGTCATGCCGGGTGCGCTCTTCGAGACGCCGGGCTGGTTCCGGATCTGCCTGACGGCAACTGCCGACACGATCGAGGCGTCCCTGCCTCACTTCGCCGCCGCCATCGCCGACGCCCGTCGCGCCTAGCTGCTGGTCAGGCGCGGGTCAGTCCGTGAGCGCGGTCGACCAGCGCTCCTCGATCCGGCCCCACCGCCAGATCGCGATCGACACCACCCAGGTCACGACGAACAGCCCCACGATCCAGAACCCTGCGTCGGCGAGGTCGACCGACCCGATCCAGGCCAGCGGCCCGGACTCGATGCCGAACCGCCCGGACAGCACGGACACCAGCTCGACCACGCCGATGACCAGCGCCACGGCGACCGACAGCGAGGTCACGGTGAGGTTGTAGTAGATCTTGCGGACCGGCTTGGCGAACGCCCACCCGTAGGCGACGTTCATGAACGACCCGTCGATCGTGTCCAGCAGCGACATGCCGGCCGCGAAGAGCACGGGGAGGGTCACCACGGCATACCACGGCAGGTCGGCCGCGGCCGCGCCGCCGGCCATGACGAGCAGCCCCACCTCGGTGACGGTGTCGAAGCCGAGCCCGAACAGCAGGCCGACGGGGTACATGTGCCACGGTTTGCGCACGGCTCGGGTGACACGGCCGAGGATCCGGTTGAGGAAGCCGCGGTTGTCGAGCTGACGCTCGAGCTCGGCCTCGTCGAAGTGCCCGGCGCGCATCCGCCGCAGCACCCGCACGATGCCGGTCAGCGCGACGAGGTTCACCAGGCCGATCGCCACGAGGAAGATGCCCGAGACCGAGGTGCCCCACACCCCCGTGACCTGCTGGAGGGTCGAGTGGTCGTCTTCGAGCGCCCCGGCGAGCGCGCGGATGCCGAACGCGAGCAGCATCACCATGGCGAACACGACCGACGAGTGGCCGAGGCTGAACCAGAACCCGACGCTCATCGGGCGCTGCCCGTCGGACATCAGCTTGCGCGTCGTGTTGTCGATGGCCGCGATGTGGTCGGCGTCGAACGCATGTCGCATCCCCAGGGTGTATGCCGTGAGGCCGAGTCCCACACCGAACACCTGGCCGGCGACCTGGTACCCGTGCGGCGCGACGACTCCGGCGAGCACGCCCCAGCCGACGACGTGCAGCAGCAGGACGAACGACCCCATGCCGAGGAGGCTGCGGCGCTCGGCGGCGCCGATGCGTGCCCGCAGGGGCGGACGGGAAGCCGTGTTGGTGTCGGCCGCGATGTCGGTGAGGCTCACGAGTCCACGCTAGATGCGACTGAGTCGCATCTGCAATGGTGCGGCCCGTATCGATTTCGTACCGGACTTCCTGCCGCGCCTGGTCCGCGCCCTCCCAGGGCCACCGGGTCAGGCGGAGGGCTCGCCGCTCGGCACCTCGTTGTACTCGTCGACACGCTCCTGGCCGGACAGCTCCGCGATGGCCTCCATGACGCGGTCGGTCAGGAGGCGACGCGCCTTGCCGGCCGGCATACCGGCATACTCCTCGACGCCGATCGGCGTGCCGAAACGCACCGTCACCTTGGCGATCCTCGGGAAGCTCGATCCGACCGGCTGGATGTCCTCGGTGCCGATCAGGCCGACCGGCACGATCGGCACGTTCGCGGTCAGCGCCAGCCAGGCGACGCCGGTGCGACCGCGGTAGAGCCGGCCGTCGCGAGACCGGGTGCCCTCGGGGTAGATGCCGAACGCGTCGCCGGCACGCAGCACCTCGAGTGCGGCGTCGAGACTCTCCTGTGCCGCGGTCGGCGAGTGGCGGTTGACCGGGACCATGCCCACACCGGTGAAGAAGCCCCTTCGCAGGAAGCCGCCGATGCCTTTGCCCTGCCAGTACTCCTCCTTGGCAAGGAACCGGACCCCGCGCGGCGAGGCGAGCGGGATCGCGAAGGAGTCGATGAAGGACCGGTGGTTGCTCGCGACGATGACGCCGCCGTCGCGAGGCACGTTCTCCTTGCCTTCGATCCTCGGGCGGTACAGCGCATGGGAGAGCGGGTACAGGACGGACCGCCCAAGGCTGTTCAGCATGGGCCACAGCCTAGGGCCGACAGCGCGCGAGGGGTGGTCGCGTCAGTGATGCATCGGACACATGCACCGTGGGCGGTCACGCCCGGGCCCGGACGGCCCACGCGGACGCGAGGATGTAGAACGGCGGCTCGGGCAGCAGCGCGCGGCAGAGCTCCCGCAACCGCTCTTGCCCGCCTGCATCGAGGTTGTGGACGAAGTCTCCGGCAGGACCGACTCCGAGCGTGTACGGCTCCCACCACTCGTCGAAGGTGGCGTGACGCACCGTCACGGTCAGGAGGGTGTCCTCGATGTGCGTGAGCCCCGCCTCGTCGAAGAGTCGGAGCAGCTCCCCCTCGTGCACCCCGGGCAGCGACGACTCGTCGACCACGTCGGGGTCGAGCTGGCGGGCCGCCCTCCAGAACACGCTGAGCGGTGCGCCCTCGCCCGCGAGGTCCCAGACGCACGCCGCAACGGTGCCGCCCGGCCGGGTGACCCGGCCCATCTCCCGGAGCCCGCGCACCGGGTCCTGCATGAAGTGGACGACGAGCTGGGCCAGGGTGTGGTCGAACAGGTCGTCGGGGTAAGGCAGCTGCTCCGCCAGGCCCGACTGCACGTCGAGTGTCGGGAACGTACGCCGCAGCGCGGCAAGGAACTGGTGCGACGGGTCGACCGCGGACACCCCGTCGACGCCGAGCCGCTCGACGAGGACACGCGTCAGCGCCCCGGGACCGCAACCGACATCGAGGGCCCGTCCGCCCGGGGCCACCTTGGCCCAGTCGGCGAACCGTGTGGCAAGCGGCCCCGAGTAGCGCCCCATGAATCGGTTGTAGGCGTCCGCCGCAACCTCGAAGGTCACATCAGGAAAACTACTGCCGCGCGGGCGACCTCATCGGCGAATGCGTGTTATTCGCCGGTGCGCCGGGCTGCCCACACCCTCGAGGCTGCAACGGCTCGACCGTCCCTCAGGCGGCGGTCAGTCGTCGAGCTCCTGGATGACCCGGCCGCCGAGAACCCGCTCGACCACTGCGCGCCCGACGTCGCCCGACACCTCGATGTCCTCGTCGTCGGCGCTGACCGCTGAGTCGTCGGTGAGCTCGGCGGCAGCGCGTGGCTCGGCGCCCGGCTGACCGGTCGCCGCTCCGGTGCGGGCCTGCGCGATCGACTCGCGGACAGCCTTTGCGCCCCGCTTCGCTGCGGCGGTCGGGCTGCCCGTCGGGCTGCCGGTCGCGCGTGCCGGCGACTGGCGCGAACCAGCAACCGGTCCCGCTGCGGCAGAGGCGGTTTCGCCGGCGGGGCTGTCGCTCGAGGCCGAACCAGCAGGGGCCTCAGCGTCCGGAGCCGAGCCCGTGGCCCAGTCGGGGGCCGGCCCGGACGCGCTGCCCCAGCCGGCGTTGTCATAGTGCGAGCGCGCGGCCGCGGCAGTCAGTCCGGCGTCGGTGAGAGCGCCACCTGAAGGGACCGGTGACGCGCCGGGATCATGACCCGCGCCGGCATCACCCCATGACTGCCGTGAAGACCCGCCGTCGCGCCCGGTTCCGCCGTCGTGCCCGATCGCGCCGGTGGCCCGGGGCGGGTCGGCCTCCCCAGCCGGTTGGACCGTGCCAGGAGGCGGAGCCACGGGCGCCTGCTGCGCCACGTCGTCGACGTGCACGCCGTTGACGATGGCGTCGACACCGAGCTCGTCGATGAGTGCCTGTCGCACGACCTCGGCGTGGTTGCCCGCGCGGAACGTCTGCGTCAGGCCGGCCGTCGCGATGCCGAGGGTCAGGGTCTGGCCGTCGAACGCGGTGACCTGCGCGTTCTGCGAGACGAACGTCCAGGTGAGGCGTCGCATCGTGAAGATCCGGCCGAGGACGTTGGGCCAGGCGCGGCGGATGGCGTCCGTGTCCATGCCACCACCCGCCGGGCGCGCGGGTCCGGCCTCCGGCGACGCATCAGCCTGTCCGGTGCCGGGACCGGCCCGGGACGCCGAAGGCCCGCCGACCGACTCGGCGGGCGGTACGACCGGCGGAGCACCCGCCTCCGCCCGGGCAGCGTCGGCTCGGGCGATCGGGCCGGGGTCGGGGGCCCCGACGACGTGCCGGATGTCAGCAGACCGGCTGCCACCCATCCCGCCCGCCCCTCGAGACGAGCCGTGCGATGGTCCCGCCGGCTCACTCGGACCAGCGTCATGCCCCGCCGGGCCGGCCGCTGCCCGAGACGGCGCCGAGTAGTCCGAGACGGTGCGCGGCGGCGCGGACACGCCACCCGCAGTGGTCGCGCCCGCCGCGGCAGGTCCGGACCCATCCGAACCCACCCCGGCCATCGGCCCCGGAGGCGCAGATGCGGGGACCGGCGGCGGCCCGGGAGGTGCGCTCAGCGGCATACCGGCAGGTCCGGCCGCGCCGCCGGAGGCGCTCGGCACCCCGCCCACGTCGAGGCGACGCTCGAGGCGGTCGAGACGCGCGGCATACCCCTGCTCCCCTGACGAGGCCGGAAGCAGGATGCGAGCGCAGATCAGCTCGAGCTGCATGCGGGGCGCCGTCGCCCCGGTCATCTCGGTGAGGCCGGTGTTGACGATGTCGGCCGCGCGCGAGAGGGCCCCCGGGCCGAAGGCCGCCTGCTGGACGCGCATGCGCTCGAGCTGGTCCTCGGGGACGCCACGCAGCACCTGCGCCGCGCCCTCCTGCACCGCGGCGACGATGATGAGGTCGCGCAGGCGCTCCAGGAGGTCCTCGATGAACCGGCGCGGGTCGTGCCCGGACTCGATGACCTTGTCGATCTGCCGGAACGTCGCCGCGCTGTCGGCGGCCGCCAGGGCGTCGACGGTCGCGTCGAGCAGCTCGCCGTCGGTGAAGCCGAGCAGCGACACGGCACCGTCGTAGGTCAGCCCCTCCGGCCCGGAGCCGGCGATGAGCTGGTCGAGCACGGACAGCGAGTCACGCACCGACCCACCGCCCGCCCGGGTCACGAACGACAGCACGCCCGGCGCCGCCGGCACCCCCTCCTGCTCGAGCAGCCGCTCCATGTAGGCCGACAGCTTCGCCGGTGGGACGAGCCGGAACGGGTAGTGGTGCGTGCGCGAGCGGATCGTGCCGATGACCTTCTCCGGCTCGGTCGTCGCGAACACGAACTTCACGTGCTCCGGCGGCTCCTCGACGATCTTGAGCAGGGCGTTGAAGCCCTGCGGGGTGACCATGTGGGCTTCGTCGATGATGTAGATCTTGTAGCGGCTCTGGGCCGGGCCATAGCTCGCCCGCTCACGCAGGTCACGCGCGTCGTCGACACCGCCGTGGCTGGCCGCGTCGATCTCGATGACGTCGACGCTGCCCGATCCACCACGCGCGAGCGCGACACACGAGTCGCAGGTGCCACAGGGCGTCGGCGTCGGACCCTGATCGCAGTTGAGGCAGCGGGCGAGGATGCGCGCACTCGTCGTCTTGCCACACCCGCGCGGGCCGCTGAAGAGATAGGCGTGGTTGACCCGGCCCGTGCGCAGCGCCTGCATGAGCGGCTCGGTGACGTGCTCCTGCCCGATGACGTCGGCGAACGTCTCCGGCCGGTAGCGGCGGTAGAGGGCGGTGGCCATGCCCGAAACCCTAACCGGGGCTGGTGACGCTCCGGAATGCCGTCGCGTGCCTGCATCGCCCGCGCGGGACATCGACATCGACATCGGGCACCGGATGTCCACAGGGTCGCCGGGCGCTGAGGCGCTGCCCTGCCGACTCGCATATCTTGGCTCGCATGAGTGCGGTCGCGGTGCTGACAGGTGAGGTGCGTGCGGTCGAGGTCAGCAAGACCATCGACACCACGACACTGCTGAAGCCGACCACCGTGTCGGCGGACCCCGGCGAGTGCGTCGTCCTGCGCGGGCCGAACGGCTCGGGCAAGACGACCCTGCTGCGGATCATCGGCGGCCTGCTCGAGGCGACCACCGGGACGGCCACGATCGGCGGGCGCGAGGCCGACGAGCGCGACCGGGCCGTGCGGGCAGCCGTGGCGGCGCTGATCGGACCGCCGACGACCTACCGCGACCTGACCCTCGCGGACCACCTCGTGCTCGTCGACTCGACGTGGGGCGGCGAGCCGAGCTCGTCCGACGCGCGCGCTCTGGCGCTCCTGGGCCGCTTCGGGATCGAGCAGCTCACCGACCGCTTCCCGCACGAGCTCTCGTCCGGCCAGGAGCAGCTCTTCCGCCTCGCCCTCACCCTGTGCCGACCCTCGACCGTGCTGCTCCTCGACGAGCCGGAGCAGCGGCTCGACACCGCCAAGCGCGAGGTGGTGGCCACCATCGTGCGCGAGCGCACCGACGCCGGCTCGACCGTCGTCATGGCCTGCCACGACCGCGACCTCACGGCCGCGGTGGCCCACCACATCGTCGACGTCGTGCCCGCGCGATGACCGACGTGCAGCCCACCGCGTCGCCCGCGCCCGAGGCGCAGCTCGAGGTCGACGACGACGAGCTGCTCGGCCAGGCCGACTGGGTCATCGGCGGCGAGCGCGCCCGCAAGGCACGCCAGCAGCTGCTGTATGCGGCATACGTCATGTTCGTCGGCGCGCTGGCGTACGGCTTCCCGCTCGTCCAGGCGGTCTTCCGCACGACCGACCGTGTGCTGCTCCGCGAGCAGCTGACGTCGCCGGCGGCGGTCGGGGTCATCGGGGCGGCCGTCGTCGTGCTGCTGGCGGCGACCTGGTGGGCCGGGCGGTTCCGTGGGCCGGTCGTGCCGCCGCTGCCGTGGATCGACCTCGTCGCGAGCGCGCCCATCGACCGTGCGCTGTCCGTGCGCCGCTGGTGGCGGTATGCCGTGATCGGCGCCGTCTTCGTCGGCGGGCTGACGGGGCTGGTGTTCGGCGCGGGCCTGGCGTTCGCCGGGGTCACCGGCGCGCTGTCCGTCCCGGTCGCGCTCCTCGTCGGACTCCTGCTCGGCCTCGTCACGTCGCGCGTGTGGCTCTGGTCGCAGGTGCGTTCCTGGCCGGGGCCGGACCGTGGGATCGGCCTGCTCTGGCGGATCTCCGACGCCCTGCGTGAGCTGCACGCGGAGTCGCTGCGCGCCCACTCCGCCAACACCTCGACCATCGCCGGCTCGGCGCTCGCCGGCAACCTGCGCACGGCTCGCCTCGCCCTGGCGCGCCCGATCCGGCATGCCCGCCGCGCGCGCCTGCGTCCCGGGCGGCCGTTCCCGGTCATGGTGCGGCGCGACCTGCTCGGGCTCCGCCGCCAGCCGTCCGGCTTCGTGGCCGGGCTCGGCCTGACCCTGCTCGGCGGCGCCATCGTCGCCTGGGGCGCCGTCGAGCCCGCCGCACCCGGCATCGCCGTCACGATCGGGCTCGTTCCGCTCTATCTCGGCTTCGGCGCCTGGGCCGAGGGCCTGCGGCTGCAGGCCGACAACGTCGGCACCCCTTCGCTGCTCGGCATGGCGGCGCTCGAAGAGGCGGGGGCTCACCTGGTCGTGCCGCTCGTGCTGACCGTTCTCTCGCTGGCCGCCTGCGTCGCCGTGCTCACCCCCGTCGCGTCCATCTCCCTGACCGGCGTCGTGATCCTCGTCGCGACGGTCATGCTGCTCGTGGCCGGGCACCTGATGGCGGCCTTCCGTGGTGCACCGAAGGCGTTCGGCGGTCCGCAGATGCTGGTGTTCTGGTATCTCCAGCCCGTGCTGTCCGTCGTCCTGCTCGGCTCACTCGTCGCCTTCTTCGCCAAGAACGGGCACGAGACGCTGCTCAGCGCGAGCGTGTGGGTCACCCTCGGGCTCCTCTGGTGGGGCACGCGCCGGGTGCAGACCCTGACGATGCTCCACCGCACCTGACCCAGGACCCCTCGGGACGGTATGCCGCTTGGCTAGGTTCGAGGTCATGAGCGACCTCCGGACGCGCGACGTCACCGAAGCCGACCTCCCAGCGATCCTCACCGTGCGCAACCGCTCGTTCGGACCGCTTCGCACCGACGAGCAGACCTGGTGGCGCCAGGTCGCCGACGAGACGCTCGGCGGGCGGTGGCTCGTCGTCGTCGACGAGTCCGACGTCATCGTCGGGGCGGGACGGGTCCGCCCGTACGAGCAGGCTTGGGGCGGGCGGTTCCTGCCCATGGGTGGCGTCGCCGGGGTGTACGTCGAGCCGGCCGCCCGAGGCCGCGGCGTGGCGACGCTGCTGACGGGCGCGCTCATCGAGCGGATGGGCGAGCTCGGCGACGTCGTGTCCTGTCTCTTCCCGACCACCACGTCGCTCTACCGCCGGTCGGGCTTCGAGGTCGGCGGTGTGCAGACGCGGACGACGTATGCCGCCGCCCTCCTTCGCGACCTGGCGCGGTCCTCGAGCGGGCTGGCCCTGCGCGCGGCTGGGTCGAAGGACGCCGAACGCCTGCACGCCATGGCCCGGGAAGGGCAGGTGCGGCATACCCAGAGTGGGCCGATGGTCCCGTCCGAGGCGGCCTTGCGCAGCATGCTCGAACGCGCCGACCTCACCTGCTACATCGTCGAGGGCTCCGGCGACGGCGCCGATGCCGATGCCGGCGGCGCACCGGACGCCGGCTTCGTCGTCTACGACCTGTCCGACGAGGTGGTGACGGTCGAGCACCTCGTGGCTGACACCCCGGAGTCGGCGCTGGCGCTGTGGGGAGTCGTGGCCTCGGGCTCGTCTGCGGCGCCGACGGTGCACACGTACCTCGACCCCCGGGATCCGGTCGCGCTGCTGCTGCCCGGACTCCCCGCGGTCGAGGTGCGTCAGATGCCGTGGATGGCGCGCGTCATCGACCTCGCCGAAGCGGTGGCCGGGCGTGGCTTCGCGCCGGGCCTCACCGCGTCGGCCGACCTCGTCGTCAGCGACCCCGAGGCTGCGGGCAACTCGGGGTGGTGGAGGTTCTCGGTGGATCGAGGCTGGGGCACCGCCGAGCTGCTGGACCCGGAGGCCGCTGCGATGGAGACCGCCGTCACGACGGCCTCCGGGACCACCGTGGCCCGGGTCGGCGCCCGAGGACTGGCCGCGCTCTGGTGCGGCTGGACGACCTCACGCCTGCGTCAGGCCGGACTCGTGGTCGGCGGCGACCCGGACGCGGACGCCGCGCTGGACGCGATCTTCGCCTGCACCCCACACCTCACCGAGTACTTCTGACGCCCCCAGCGCCCCCGCCCTCCGTCGGTCCGACGTACTCGTCTGGTGTTCACGGGTGACGAACCACCTCGAACCGCGGTGGGAGTCAGGAGCGGCGGCTGGGCTCGCGGACGGCGGGGATCGCGAGGAGCGCAACCATCGCCATCGCGCCGACGACGAGCAACGAGTGCAGGACGCCGACGTGGTCGCCGAGGAAGCCGAGCAGGGGCGGCCCGGCGAGGAAGGCCGTGTAGCCGATCGTCGAGACGACGCTCATCCGGGCGGCGGCGCGGCGGGGGTTGTCGGCAGCCGCACTCATCCCGACGGGGAAGCCGAGGCTCGCGCCGACACCCCAGACAGCGGCGCCCAGGAACGCCAGGCCAGGTCCACCGAACACCACGAGCGCGCAGCCCACCACGGCGGCGACGAACAGCACCCGCAGCACCGGCACCCGCCCGCGCCGGTCCAGCACCCTCGTGCCGAAGATCCGTCCGGCGGTCATCGCGCTGAGGAAGACCGCGAAGCCGAGCACCCCGACCCAGCGCGGCAGGCCGTAGCCGTCGGAGAGTGCGACGCCGACCCAGTCGTTCGCGGTGCCCTCGGTGAAGGCGGCGGCAAGCACCACGACGCCGATCAGCAGCGTCCGCGGCTCGCGCCAGGCAGCGGCGATGCCGGCTTTCTCCTTGACCTCGGCGCCGTGCTCGTCGACCTCGATCGACCGGGGCAGGAAGGCCCGCAGGAACCACGGGGTCACCGCAAGCAGGAGCAGGACCACACCGGCGAGGTGCCAGGCGATGGACACGTGGAGCGCGGACAGGCCGGCGCCGACGAGGGCACTGACGACGGTTCCACCGCTGAACGACGCATGGAAGCGCGGCATGATCGAGTGGCCGAGCAGCCGTTCGACCGACGCGCCTTCGAGGTTCATCCCGACGTCGAAGACCCCAGTGCCGAGGCCGACGAGGAACAGGCCGGCCATGACGACCGCCCGGTTGTGGAACCCACTGACACCGAGCCCCACGGCGATGAGGCCCGCGCTCTGCACGATGGCCGCGCCCATGAGGGTCCGGGCGGCGCCGAGGTGGTGCACGATCCAGCCCGACAGCGGGAGCCCTAGCACCGATCCCGCCGACGCGGCGAGCAGAGTGAGACCGAGCTCGCCGGCGGTGAGGCCGAGGTCGTGCTTGAGGTCAGGCACGCGCGAGGCGAAGGCCGCAAAAGCCGCGCCGTTGACGGCGAACGCGGTGAACACGGCCGCCCGCGCGGTGCGGACAGCCTGCGTCGGCGGCGTGCTGACGGCGGTGGCCATGGTTCCAGCCTCTCGTGGATCGGGGTCGGGCACGACCGTGACTGAGTGCCCAGGTGGCTCGAATCGATTCGACTCGAATCGTTTCGATAGCATGCCTGTCATGCCCACCCTTGGTCAAGCCCGACCGACCCTGCGCGACGTCGCCGACCGCGCCGGTGTCTCCGTGTCGACGGCCTCGCTCGTGTTCAGCGGCAAAGGGCCCGTGGCCGGACCCACTGCAGAGCGGGTTCGGGCCGCCGCGCAGGACCTCGGGTTCACCGGCCCGAACCCGCTGGCGTCGTCGCTACGCCAGGGCAGGGCGGGCGCCATCGGGGTGCTCGTCGAGGGACGGCTCCGGGTCGCCTTTCGCGACCCGTTCGCGATCGCCGTGCTCGACGGGCTCGCCGAGGAGCTCGAGCGGGTGCCCACCGGGATGCTGCTCATCGGCCAGCCCGACGACGCCCCGGAGTCCGTCGTCCCGCAGCTGGCCGGGCTCGCGCTCGACGCGGTCGTCTTCTCACTGTGCGGGCCGGGCGAGAACCCCGCGGTCGAGCACCTCGCCGCACGCGGCATACCCATGTTCAGCACGGGCGCGCCCAGCGACCGCCGCGTGACGCAGGTCCGCATCGACGAGCGCGGGGCGGCCGCGACGATCGCGCGGCACGTCCGCGACCTCGGCCACACCGCAGTCGCGCACGTGACGATGCCGATGCTGCCGACGAGCGTCGCGGGCCCGGTGCCCGAGGCCGAGATCGTGGTCGGCGAGGCGAACGTCCCCTCGATCGGGCGTCTGCTGGGTTTCCGCGACGTCTTCGGCGAGGCGGCCCCCGCGATCCAGACCGGTGACGGCTCTTCGGTCGAGGGGGGCATCATCGCCGGTCGGGTCCTGCTCGACGTGCCGGGACGGGAGCGGCCGACGGCCGTCGTGGCCCAGTCCGATGTCATCGCGGCAGGGGTGATCCTGGCTGCCGAGGAGCTCGGGCTGCGAGTGCCGGCCGACGTCAGCGTCACCGGGTTCGACGGCGTCGACCTGCCGTGGCTGCCGCACCGGCTCACGACGATGGACCAGCAAGGCCGGGAGAAGGGCCGGATCATCGGCACCCTCGTGCGTCGGCGCCTCGACGGCAAGCGCCCCCGGAGCGTCACCCAGCCGGTCACGCTTCGGGTTGGCACCACCACGGCCCCGCCGCGCGCCGGGTAGGCGGACACAGGGACACCCCGCGTACCTGGAAGAGCTCACCTACCCTTGCTGCATTCCTGCCCTGGGGGAGTTCGGCGAGGTACCACCACGCGGGGTGTCGACCGTCAGTGTATGCCGCTGGGTTCCTCAGCCGGAAATCCGCCGCCCGTCCCGGTTGCGGGTGCAGGCTCGGGCCCCTGCGTCGGGGCGTCCTCGGCCTCCCGTATGCCGTTGACGTGCGCCGGTAGTCGCCGCTCGACCGCGACGGCGATGAGCGCGAGCAGACCGCAGGCACCGATGAGGAAGCCGATGTAGACCATGCCCAGGTCGTGCCCGATGAGGAAGCTCGCGACGACCGGGCCTACCACGAAGGCGACCGAGAACATCAGCGAGCTCAGCGCGTTGTAGCGGCCGCGCAGGTGGTCCGGCGCGAGGTCGTTGACCATGGCCGAGCTGGTGGGCTGGAGCATCGTCTCGCCGAGGCCGAAGACCCCCGCACAGGCGCAGAGCATGATCGTCGCGGCCACCGTGCCGGGCACCAGCGAGGTGAGCCCGAGCAGCGACCAGGCGATCGCCCAGGTCAGGGCCATCACGACCGCCACACGTGTGCGGCGCTTGCCCTCGATGCGCTGCAGCACGAACAGCTGGAGCAGCACGATGACGACGGTGTTGGTGGCGAACGCATATCCCAGCGCCTGGGTCGAGATCTGTCCTTCGGCGCGGGCGTAGGCGGGCATGCCGGCGTTGAGCTGTGGGTAGCTGACGAGGGCTGCGATCGCGACGAGCGCCAGCAGCGCGCGCAGCTTAGGGTCGCGCAGCAGGGTGAGGTACGAGACCTTGCCCTCGGTGTGGCCTGCCGGTCGCTCCGCGCGGTCGCGGGCGTGGCGCAGCGGGCCGAGGAGGATGACGAGGGCGGGCAGGTAGCTCAGGGCGTCGAGCAGGTAGACCGCCACGAACGTGCCCGGCCGGTGCACGTCGACGAACTGGCCGCCGATGATCCCGCCGATGCCGATCCCGAGGTTGAGCAGCGTGAAGTTGACGCCGAAGTAGCGTTGCCTCTGCTGCGACGGGATGAGGTTGCCGATCAGTGCGCCTGAGGCAGGCCAGACGATGCCGAAGCCGTAGCCCATCAGGACGAGCGCGAGTGCGGCTTGAAGCGTCGTCGTCGCGAGCGCGAGCATGACGTCGGCGACGAGCAGCGCGAGCAGGCTGCTGACGTAGACCAGGCGCGCGCCGATGCGGTCGATGAGTGCGCCGGCTGGGGTGACCATGACGATGCCGACGCCGGCCTGCAGGGCCAGCAGCAGGCCGACCGTCTCGAGCGGCAGGCCGCGGACCTCGTGAAGGTAGACGACCATGAACGGCAGGACGAGGCCGGTCCCGATCGACTGGAAGACCACGGTCGAGATGAGCAGCTTGCCGTCGCGGGGCAGGTCGTGCCAGAACGAACGCAGGGGTGGGCGGTCGGGCGTCGGCAGCCGGTCGGTCGAGGTCACCCGCTGCAGTGTGCCCGGCCCCACCGACATCGGTCGCCCGGATTTCTTGACGGGGCGAGTCCTCCGGTACCCTGCCCGACGGAGGATTCGCATAGTGGCCTAGTGCGCACGATTGGAAATCGTGTTGGGATAAAACCCTCGGGGGTTCAAATCCCCCATCCTCCGCCAATGGGAACGGGTCCCGTCGCGCTCAGCGCGGCGGGACCCGTTCGCATTGGCGGAGTCTTCGGATTTGGGAGGCGGGGTCGGACCACCTCGAGTGGCCGCCCGGTCTCATCCATCCCCGCATACCGGGCCGGGGTCCTGGGACGCAGCGGCCACTCGACGCCGTCGGGGCGGGGTCGGACCACCTCGAGTGGCCGCTCGGTCTCATCCATCCCCGCATACCGGGCCGGGGTCGTGGGACGCAGCGGCCACTCGACACCGTCGGGGCGGGGTCGGACCACCTCGAGTGGCCGCCCGGTCTCATCCATCCCCGCATACCGGGCGGGCGTCGTGGGACGCAGCGGCCACTCGACACCGTCGGGGCGGGGTCGGACCACCTCGAGTGGCCGCTCGGTCTCATCCATCCCCGCATACCGGGCCCGGGTCCTGGGACGCAGCGGCCACTCGACACCGTCGGGGCGGGGTCGGACCACCTCGAGTGGCCGCCCGGTCTCATCCATCCCCGCATACCGGGCCCGGGTCCTGGGACGCAGCGGCCACTCGACGTGGGGTGGGTAGGTGGGACGGACGCCGTCGTGGAGCGTGGTCGCGACGTCACTAGCATCGGGCCATGAACGCACCGCTTGCTGCTCTGCACGGCCGGAACGTGCTCAAGGAGATCGACCTGTCGCCGGAGGAGTTCCGTGCGCTGCTCGACCTCGCTGCGGAGCTCAAGGCGGCAAAGCGGGAGCGCCGCGAGGAGCGCCGCCTCACGGGCCGCAACATCGCGCTCGTCTTCGAGAAGACCTCGACGCGGACCCGGTGCGCGTTCGAGGTCGCGGCCGCCGACCAGGGCGCGAGCACGACCTACCTCGACCCCGCGGGGTCCCAGGTCGGTCACAAGGAGTCGATCAAGGACACGGCGCGCGTGCTGGGCCGGTTCTACGACGGCATCCAGTACCGCGGCGCCGGCCATGACATCGTCGAGACCCTCGGCGCGTGGGCGGGAGTCCCGGTGTGGAACGGCCTCACCGACGACTGGCACCCGACGCAGTCGCTCTGCGACGCGCTGACCATGCGGGAGCACGCCGGCAAGCCTGATGCCGAGATCTCCTACGCGTTCGTCGGCGACGCGCGGTTCAACATGGGCAACTCGCTGCTCGTCACGGGGGCGATGCTCGGGATGGACGTCCGGATCGTGGCTCCCCGGTCGCTGTGGCCGGCCGGCGACGTCGTCGCCATCGCCAGGAGGTATGCCGCCGACTCGGGAGCCCGGATCACGCTGACCGAGGACGTGGCGCAGGGGGTCAGGGGTGTGGACTTCATCCACACCGACGTGTGGGTGTCGATGGGCGAGGCCAAGGACGTGTGGGCCGACCGGATCGAGCTGCTCTCGCCCTACCAGGTCAACGCGGAGCTGCTCGCGCTGACCGGCAACCCGAGCGTGAAGTTCATGCACTGCCTGCCGGCCTTCCACGACCTGGAGACGGCGGTGGGCCGGGACGTGCACGAGCGGTTCGGGCTCAAGGAGCTGGAGGTCACCGACGACGTGTTCGAGTCGGCGGCATCGATCGTCTTCGACCAGGCCGAGAACCGCATGCACACGATCAAGGCCCTCATCGTCGCAACGATGACCGACCTGGACGCCTGACGTTCACGAAGGTGTGGAGCCGCCGTTAACTCGCTTGCGGGAGAACGGCATACATGCGCCTTTCTCGCACCCACGCAGCGGCCGCCCTGAGCGCCGCACTCCTCACCGTCCCCGCGGCCGCGTTCGCCGCCGACAACCCCGGCCAGCAGAAGGACGGGCACTACACCTTCGCTGTGATCGGTGACGTGCCCTACGGCGACGAGCAGATCGCGAAGTTCCCGGCCTGGATCGACCAGATCAACGCGACCCCGGGGCTGTCGTTCACGATCCACGTCGGCGACATCAAGAACGGCTCGTCGAAGTGCACCAACGAGTACTTCTCGATGATCCGCACGCAGTTCGACCGGTTCACTATGCCGCTCATCTACACACCGGGCGACAACGAGTGGACCGACTGCCACCGCACGAACAACGGCACCTACAACCCGCTCGAGCGCCTGGCGCGGATCCGCTCAACATTCTTCACCACGCCCGGCCAGACCCTCGGCACCGACCCGATCACCGTGGACTCGCAGGCGGCCTCAGGGTTCCCGGAGAACGTCACACTCCGGCGGCAGGGCGTGGACCTGGCCGTCCTGCACGTCGTCGGGAGCAACGACGGCCTCCTGCCCTGGCCCGAGCTGGGCTTCACCACGCCGACGACGGAGCAGGTCGCGGAGGAGACGGCCCGAATGGACAACGCGATCTCGGTCGTGCGCCAGACCTTCGACTCGGCGCGCCAGCGTCACGACCGCGCCGTCGCCCTCTTCCTGCAGGCCGACATGTTCGACCCGACGTACAACGTGACCTGGGCCGACGACTCCGCCTTCCAGCCGCTCGTGGCCGAGCTCGTCGCGCAGTCGAACGCGTTCGACGGCGACGTGTACCTCTTCAACGGTGACAGCCATGTCTTCAACTCCGACAAGCCGCTCGCGGCCGGGTCGAAGTGGCTGTCGTTCTACGGTGTCACCGGTTCGGCCGACAACCTGACCCGGATCACGGTCGACGGGTCGTCGAACAACAAGGACTTCCTCACGGTGACCGTCAACCGCCCGGGTGCCGACCACGTGCTGTCGTGGGAGCGCGTCCCCTACGCGTCCTGACCACCCACTCGTATGCCGCCGGGCGCCTCACCGCGCCCGGCGGCATACCGCTGCCGGACACCGGTCAGCGCGTCGGCGTCTCTTCGTTCGCCTGCCTGCTCGTGGGCTCGTGCCTCTGGCCCGCCCGTCCCTCACTGCGTGACGGTGACCGTCGGGCACGGCCGTCCCGTCTGGGTCGGCGTGCTGCCCGCCGGCGGAGCCCCGAAGCTGCGCCATCCGGCCCCGACGACGAGGTCCACCGTGTCGCCCTTGCGCTTGTCGTTGACGAGCACGGCCTTCGGGACATGCAGATGGACGAGCTTGGCCGATGCTGCACCCTCTGGTCCGAAGCGGATCTGCGCGACCTGCTGGACCTTCGCATGCTTGGGGTCGTTGGCGACCGACTTGACCTGGAACCCCCGGTCACGCGCCACCTTCGCCACGGCGGCGGCGAGGCCCCTGCGGTCAGTGGAGTTGTAGACGTTGAGGCTGACGTCAGCGGCTTTGAGCCCGGCGCTCGTGGTTGCCGTCGTGCACGGTCCGGGCTCGGGGTTGCTGGCGCGGAAGTAGGAGGATGCGTAGTAGAAGGCGCCGCCGAGGCCGAGCAGGACGATGGCGAGCACGACCATCGAGCGCCGTTGGCGCCTCACCCTGTAGGTGCCGTCCCCTTCGTCGACGACCTGCGACATCCAGACTCCTCGGTCGGGGCCGTCCGCCAGGCCGAACGGCTCGTGTCAGGAGAGTACGAGGACTCGGGCGTGCAGGACAGGTCTCTGCTGAAGTGCGGCGCGTAGCGCGCGGTGCAGTCCGTCCTCGAGGTAGAGCTCGCCCTCCCACTCCACGCAGTGCGGGAAGAGGTCTCCGTAGAACGTGGAGTCGTCGGCGAGCAGCCCGCGCAGGTCGAGCGTGCTCTTGGTCGTGATGAGCTCGCCCAGCTGGACCACGCGAGGCGGCACGTTGGACCAGTCCTTCGTCGTCTCGAGTCCGTGGTCCGGATACGGGCGGGAGTCGCCGACGGCCTTGAAAATCACCGGGTCAGCATAGTCAGCGAACCTGTCGGAGCGGCGGATAGAGTGCCAACCGTGACCGAGACTTCAGCGTCGAGCACCACGAGCTCCGGCCAGATCGACGAGATCCGTGCGGGCTACGCCTTCGACGGGCCCGTGCTCAAGCTGGGGGCGGCCGTCGTGGACGACGTGGCGCATCCGGACGCCCCCGTGCAGATCCCGCTCAGTGTCCTGAACCGCCACGGCCTGGTCGCCGGCGCGACGGGCACCGGCAAGACGAAGACCCTGCAGCTCATGGCCGAGCAGCTGGCCGAGCAGGGCGTCCCGGTGTTCCTCGCGGACATGAAGGGCGACCTGTCGGGCCTGGCCACGCCCGGTGAGGGCGGTGACAAGATCACGGCCCGCGCGACGGATGTCGGCATGGAGTGGACCGCGACGGCATACCCGACGGAGTTCTACTCGCTCGGCGGCAAGGGCAGCGGCATCCCGATCCGCGCGACGATCACGAGCTTCGGCCCCACCCTGCTGTCCAAGGTGCTGGGCCTCAACGACACCCAGGAGTCCAGCCTGGGGCTGATCTTCCACTATGCCGACAAGAACGGCCTGGCGTTGCTCGACCTCAAGGACCTCCGCGCGGTCATCTCGCACCTCACGTCCGACGAGGGCAAGGCCGACCTCAAGGACCTCGGTGGCCTGTCCAGCGCGACCGCGGGCGTCATCCTGCGCAACCTCATCACGTTCGAGGACCAGGGCGCCGGGGCCTTCTTCGGCGAGCCCGAGTTCGACACGAGCGACCTGCTGCGGGTCGGCGCCGACGGCTTGGGGATCATCTCGTGCCTCGAGCTGCCCGGGGTCCAGGACCGGCCGCAGCTGTTCTCGACCTTCCTCATGTGGCTGCTGGCGGACCTGTTCCACGACCTGCCGGAGGAAGGCGACGTCGACAAGCCGAAGCTCGTCTTCTTCTTCGACGAGGCTCATCTGCTGTTCAACGACGCGAGCAAGCCGTTCCTCGACGCGATCGAGCAGACGGTGCGCCTGATCCGGTCCAAGGGCGTCGGCGTCTTCTTCGTCACCCAGTCACCCAAGGACGTGCCGTCCGGCGTGCTCGCGCAGCTGGGCAACCGCGTCCAGCACGCCCTTCGGGCCTTCACCCCGGACGACGCGAAGGCGCTCAAGCAGGCGATCGCGACCTACCCGCACACGGCATACGACATGGAGAAGCTGCTCACGAGCCTTGGCATCGGCGAGGCCGTGGTGACGGTCCTGTCCGACCGCGGCGTGCCGACGCCGGTCGCGTGGACGCGGATGAAGGCCCCGAACTCCCTGATGGACCCGTCGCCTCAGCCGACGATCGACGCCCTCGTCGCGGCGTCGCCGCTGCGGGCGAAGTATGCCGACGTGACCGACCGCGAGTCGGCCTACGAGCTGCTCGCGAAGCGGTTGGCGGCCGCGCCCACGCCGGCACAGGAGCCGGCTCCGGCACCGGCCGCTCCTGTCCCCGCGCCGCGAAAGGCCGAGAAGGAGGAGCCGAGCATCATCCAGCAGGTCGCCGAGTCGTCGGCGTTCAAGTCGATGCTCCGCTCGGCCGGCACGGTGATCGGCCGCGAGATCACGCGTAGCATTTTCGGGACGTCGCGCCGCAAGCGCTGAGCCCTACCAGGCTTCCGACCGGGGGGCGCCTCGACCGTTCGTGGGTCGGGGCGCCCTCTCGTGTGGCCCGGTCGACGTATGCCGGTTCGAGGTGTGCCGGCCGGTGTGATGCGTCGTGCCATGGGCCGGGGTTTCACCTCGACCCGACTACCTCGAACCGTCGACAGTCGCCTCGCCGCCACCGACCGTCTCCGCCTCGACGACGGGGGCGCTCCCGCCCACCGCTTCGAGGCCGTCGTCGACGAGCAGCGGGACCCCGTTGCCGAGACGGACCAGCAGCGGCAGCTCGAAGTGTCCGGTCCGCTTGGCCAGCTGCTTACCTTCCGCCTTGAGCGAGCCCTCGACGTCGCACTGTCCGGCATTCAGCGCGACGAGGCGCCCCGCTCGGACGGTGGCCACGACGGCCTTGAGCGTGAACCCGAGCGACAGCTCGAAGGTCACCGTCGCGATCGTGACGTCGTCGACCCGCAGCTCCACGCGCGGGTTGTGGTTCGAGGTGATGTGGTGCGCGGCGAGGTCCACGACCTCACTCGTCCCGCTGGCATCCCTCGTCCGCTTCGCGGCCGCGTTGAGGTCACCGAGCTTGCGCCACCCCTCGAGGATGAGCTCGTCGAACTCGATGTCCACCAGGTCGTGCGCGATCGACGCGATCTGGCCGCCCACGGCGTTGAGCCCGGCTCGCGTCAGGTTCGACAGCCCCGCCGTCGCTGTGGCGACCACACCGCTTTCCTTGAGGGCCTCGGCGAGCGCCTTGACACTGTCGTTCTTCTCGTCGAAGAGGAATGCGGCGGCGCTGATGCCCTGCGTCGCGGGTTCCACAGTCATCGCTCTGTCTCCTGCGTCACGTCGATCGTGCCAGGACCGGTCCGCGGCACGAGATGGATGGAGTGGGACCTGTCACCGTCACGGTCCAGACCGGTGGTGACCGTCCCCTGCACGGTCACGGGTGCGACGTTCACGTGCTGGGCGATCCACCGTCGCTGCCTCCGGTCGCGCTCGGCGCTGGCGAGCGTCGCGATCGCCAGGAAGGCCACCAGGATCAGGATCCACAGGGGCCAGTTCGGTGCCGACGTCGGCGGCATCCGGAATGCGACGCGTTTGAGCGCGAGGCCGTCGGGCCCGACCACGACGACCGTCCCGTCCTGCCGACCGGATGCGGTCGTGACGATCCCGGAGGCGACGATGCTGCCGTCCGCGCCGATGAGGGTCTGGTCGGCCATCGGGTCGCCGTCGAGCAGGACGACCACGGCGCACGTGGCGAACCGCTGGTCGAACGAGCCGTCGACCCGCACCGAGGCGCCACCGCTGACCTCGTGGGTGGTCGCGGTGAGGGTGGTCAGGTTGTCCGGCCGGACGATGCACGAGCCGGGTCCGGCCGTGACCGAGAGTGCCGCCGACGCGGTGAACGGAGCCGCCGCCAGCGCCCTGGGGGCCTCACGGAAAGCGACGGAACGCGAGACCGCGACGCCCCCGGACGAGCGGTCGGCCAACGGCCCCTGGGCGCCGGTCGCACCCGAGCTCGCGCCCCCGGTGGCGCCACCGGTAGCGCCCGTCGCACCACCGGTCGGGCCGCCGGTCGAGCCGCCCGTGGAACCGCCGGTCGGGACACCCGGCGTGCCGGGGGCACCTCCAGGTGCGACCCCCGTGACGCCGCTGACCGTGCCGGTGATCGTGTGGGGTCCGGGCGAGGTCGCGATGCAGGTCGAGCCGTCGCAGGAGCCGTCCGGGCTGATCGTGAAGGTGGCCCGGTCGGTCAGGTCACCGATCGGCGCGCCCTGGTCGTCGAGCCCGGTCGCGATATACGTGATCCGCGCACCCGCGTCGACCTGAGCCGTGCGCGGGCTGAGCTCGATTGCGGCAAGCGGCCCGGCGGTGCCGGCCATCGTCGCACCCGGGACGACCTCGAGTGCAGCGCTGCCGCCGACGGAGCCCTGTGCGGTGTGGACCGTGCCAGTCACGGTGTGCGGCCCGAGAACGGCTGCCGTGCACGTGTCGGCTGTGCACGACCCGTCCCGGCCGATCGACAGCGTGGTGTATGCCGTCAGGTCGGTGACCGCGCGGCCTGTCGCGTCCAGGCCCATGGCTGAGTACGTGGCTTTCTGCTCGGGACCGATCTGTGCCGCCCGCGGGTTGAGGCGCAGGGTCACGATGTCGGTCGAGAGGACCAGCAGGTCGGCGTGGGCCGCCACGGTCCCGCCCCCGAGACGGGCGGTGCCGGTGACCGTGTGCGGCCCGACGTGTGAGGCGGAGCAGGCAGCAGCGGAACAGGACCCGTCCGGCTCGATCGTGATCGTCGAGGCGGTGACATCGCCGAGCCGGTTACCGAAGGCGTCAGAGCCGACCGCGCGGTAGGACACTCGCGAGCCGGCCGTGGCGATGGCCACGGGCGGGTCGAGGACGAACGTCACGGCCGGGCCGGCCGACACGTCCATCACCGCCGACCCACCCACCACGCGGCCCGCGACGTCGACACTGCCGTTGACGGCATACGACTGTGCCTTGGACGCCGAGCACGTAGCGCCGGTGCACGAGCCGGGTGGCGTCATCGTGAACGTCGCGCGCGCCGTGACGTCGCCCGCGTCGTTGCCGAAGGCGTCCGTGGCCCGCGCGCGGAACGTCACGCTCTCGCCGGCCTTCGCGCTCGCGTGGGCAGGTGCGAGGACCACGGAGTCGACCGGCCCGGGGACCACGTCGAGGGTCGTGATGCCGCTGAAGGTGCCCTCCGGCAGACGGACTGTGCCGGTGACGGTGTAGGTCTGCGCGCGTGTGGCTGTGCAGCGCGAGCCGGTGCACGAGCCGGGTGCGGTGATCGTGATGACCGCGGCCTGGGTGAGGTCGACGAAGGGGACCCCCTGCTCGTCGAGCCCCCTCACGGCATACCCGGCCGATCCTCCCGCTCCGACCACGCGGGTCGAGGCCTCCAGGGCGATCCCCGTGACGCGCCCGGTGGTCGGCGGGTTGACCACCGGCGGGACCACCGGGGGGACCACGGGCGGGATGACCACCGGTGGAACCACCGGAGGGATGACGACGTTCGAGTCGGCCGGCAGGACGCGCAGTCCCACGGTGTCGCTCAGCGTCCGGCCGCTGACCGTGACCGTGCCGGAGACGTCGTGGTCCCCGGTCGACGTGGGCGTGCAGATCCGCCCGGTGCAGGTGCCGGCCCAGCCCATCGAGAGGCTGGTGACGGCCGTGAGGTCGACGACCTGCACGCCCGCGCTGTCCAGGCCGTATGCCGTGAGGCTGACCGGCTGCCCGATCCGCGCCGTCGTCGCGGCGAGCTCGAGGAGCAGGCCGGTGACCTGCGGCGTGACGAGCAGGTCGGCGGTGTCGGTGATCTGGGCCCTCGTGAACGTCACCATGCCGGTCACCGTGTGCGGCCCCGGCACTGTGGCGGTACAGCGGGCGCCGGTGCACGAGCCGTCCGGTCCGACCGTGAAGTCGGTGATGCCCGTGACGTCGCCGAGGAGGCGATGGTCGCGGTCGAACCCGAGCGCGACGTAGGTGATGCCTGCCCCGGACTCGATGGCGGCCGACCCAGGCCGGATCTCGATCGAGGCGAGCCCGCGGACCGAGCCGGTGTGGCGATGCTTCGGGACGACCTGCACGGCCGCCGAGCCCGTGACTGTTGTCCCGCCGATGCTGATGCGTCCGGTGACGGTGTGCCGTCCGAGCTTGGTCGCAGTGCACCCGGCGCCGCTGCACGAGCCGTCGGGGCGTGCCGCGGCGCGACCGTTGGCGCTGAATGTCATCGTCAACGTCGTGCTCCTCGTGACGTCGCCGAGCGACCGACCCGACGCGTCGAACGCGACCGCGGTGTATGCCGCCCGCTCACCCGGCGTCACGAACCTCCTCGCCGGGCTGAGCTCGAGGCGCGGAGCCGGTGGGGTCGAGGTCGCCTTGGAGGTGCCGGTCTTCGCAGTCGAGCTTCCGGGCCGGCTCAGCATGCTCGGGCGCGTCGGTGCGTGCGAGCCGGGGTTTGCGGCGACGTGTGCCGAGCCCATGGCCTGGCCCGTGTTCGCAGGGTGCTGGGCGCGCGCCTTCGCCCCGGTCCGGTGCGAGCGTGTGCCCTGACCGCCCGCCCCGGACGCAGCGGCATACGGTGACTCGACGACGAGGACCGCGGTGGCCGTGACGAGACCGCCGCCTTTGCGCAGGGTAGATGTGACCCGGTGGAGGCCCGGTCTGGAGGCCGTACACCGGCTGCCGTGGCAGGACCCGTCGGGGCTGATGGAGAGGCGGGCCTTGGCGGTCACCTCACCCATCGAGCGACCGGACGTGTCGAAGGCCCGGACGTTGTAGACCACGCGCTGGCCGACCTCCACGGTCGCTCGTGCGGGGGTGAGCGACAGCCGGGCGACGGGGGCCGACCGGCCCGCTGCGAGACCTGCAGGCCCGCCGCCCCGGCCGCCATCGGCGACGACGGCACCGGACGCGCCGAGGCCGGTCAGCCCGACAACGAGGGCCGACGCGCCGAGCACCGCCAGGAACCGGCGTGCGCGGGCCCCGCCCGCGGCGACCCGACGTGGGAACCCCGTGGATCGGCCTCTGAGATGCGCGTCGTGGCGAGGCACTGGCTCCTCCGAGTTCATTGCACACCTCGGAGATCGGCGACGTCGCCAGAATGCCGCTTATCCGCTGATCCTCTGGCTACGGGCCCTTGGAGGTGTTCTCCCCGGTCAGAGGCCGCGGCTCAGGCTCAGATACAGCAGGCGTGCCGGCTCAGAAGTCGAACTCGATGTCGTCGAGGTCGCCGTCTGCGTCGGCGAAGTAGCTGATGACGCGGATGTCGGGCTCGTCGACCACCTGGAGGACGAGCTGCCGCAGCTGGATCACCTGACCGCTGTCGAGGCGAATTCGCTTGGTACGCCCCCGAGTCGGATCACTGTCGTAGCGCTCCCACCACTCGACTGCGGCCGGGTTGGCGCGGAAGATCTCGTCGAGGATCCGCTTGAACGACGGGTCGTCGGGGTGCCGGGCGTACGCCTCCCGGAACAGCGCCAGCTGGTCGGCCGCCTCCTGCTCCCAGTCGACGAAGAGGCTGCGCGCCGCCGGGTCGCAGCAGTAGAACCACAGCAGGTTGCGCTCGCGCTTGGTCCGCTTGCCCTCCCAGTCGGTGAACAGCTGGCACGCCGTGTGGTTCGCCCCGAGGACGTCCCAGCGGGCCCCGACGACGTAGGCGGGGTTCGGGTCGATCGCGTCGAGCAGCTCCTCGAGCTCCTCGCTGAGGACCTCGGGCTCTGAGGCTCGCCGCGGACTGGCGCCGGAGGCCAGCGCCCGGAGGTGGGCGCGGCCGTCCGAGTCGAGCTTGAGGGCCCGGGCGAGCCCGTTGATGACGGAGTCGCTGGGTCGCAGGTCGCGGCCACGCTCGATGATGTCGTAGTAGGCGACCGAGATGTTCGCGAGCTCGGCCACCTCGGTGCGGCTCAGGCCGACCCGTCGGCGGCCCTTCGCGCGCTTGATCCCGACCTCCTCCGGCGCCAGCTGGTGCCGCCGCTCCCGCAGGAACTCGCCCAGTGGGGAGGGGGTGCGCACGCTCAGCGGGACCTCGCTCGTCATGCCGCACATCCTGCCAGTGGGCGGAGTCCCACCGGTGGCCGCGCAACACACCGAGCAGTCGCAAGGTTCGACGGTTATTTCCGTCATAGTTTGCGACTGCTCGGTGTGTTGCCGGGGCGCACTACCTCGAGATCCTGGGCGCCGTCGGCGCGCACTGAGGTCACGCGCGAGGTCACGCGCGAGGTCACGCGCGAGGTCACTCGCGAGGTCACTCGCGGGGCAGCACCGTCAGCACGCGCACGATGTGCTCCCGGAACTCGGCCATGTAGCCGCGCAGGAATTCGCGCGTCGCATCGTCGAGGACCTCCCCGTCCGGGGCGAAGACCTCGGGCGAGTACTGGACGTAGGCCTCCGGCGCGGTCATCTGGCGTGCATTGCAGAAGCTGAGGACGGCGCGCAGGCTCTGCTGCCCCAAGGCAGTCCCGATCTGTCCGATCGAGGCCCCGATCACCGCCGCCGGGATGTGGTCGAAGGAGTTCTGTCCCCAGGGACGCGATGCCCAGTCGATCGCGTTCTTCAGCGCGCCGGGGATCGACCGGTTGTACTCCGGGCTGACGAACAGGACCGCGTCGGCGCCGCTGATCGCCTCCTTGAGGGCGAGGGCCTCGGGCGGGTAGTCGCTGTCGAAGTCCGGGCTGTACAGCGGGAGGTTCCCGATCGGGATCTCGGTGAAGCTCAGGTCGTCGGGCGCCAGACGGATGAGGGCCTTGGACAGGACGCGGTTGATCGAGGTCGAGGACAGGCTGCCGACGAAGTAGCCGACGTCGTAGGTGGGCATGGGTCGCTCCTTCCTGGTCGCATCCCCACCAACGTCCTCCCCGGCCGACCCGTCCGCAACCGCGGCAGCCGCGCTCAGCTGCGCCGGTCGGCCGGGCGCGGCGTCGAGGCTGTCGAGGCTGTCGGGGCTGTCGAGGCTGTCGACGCTGTCGACGCTGTCGGGGCCGTCGGGGCTGTCGGGGCTGTCGGGGCTGTCGGGGCTGTCGAGGCGTACGGCACCTCGACGTGGGGTCGCCGCTCCCAGAGGGCCCAGTCGGCACTGACCTCGCCGGCGGCGCGCTGGAGCAGCGGAAGGTACTCCTCGAGCAGGCGGGACGTCGACGTCTCCGCGGCGTGCACGGTGACGTTCATCGCGGCGCGGACGGTCCCGGAGCCGTCACGCACGGGCACGGCGACCGAGCGAACTCCCGGCGCGAGCTCCTCGTCGGCCAGCGCCCAGCCCCGGGCGCGCACGGCGGTCAGCTCGTCGGCGAGCTCGGCCCGGGTGCGGGTCACCCTCGGCTGCACGCGCGACCCGCTCGGCGTGGCCAGCGCCTGCTCGAGGGCCTCCGGCGAGAGCGCTGCGAGCAGGACCTTGCCCTGGGACGTGGGCGGCGCGGGGAAGCGGGTGCCGACCTCGACGCGCAGGGCGATGATCTTGGGCACCGACACTCGAGCGACGTAGACGATGTCGGAGCCGTCGAGCTGTGACATCGACGAGGACTCGCCCGTCCGGCCGACCAGCCACTCGAGGTGCGGCCGGGCCACGTCCCACAGGCCGAGCGCCGCGACGTGTGCGAGGCCCAGCGTCATCACCTTCGGGGTCAGCTCGAACAGGCCGTCGCGCGACCGCACATAGCCGAGCTCCTCGAGCGTGAGCAGGAGCCGGCGGGCGGTCGGGCGCGCGAGGTCAGTGGCCTGCGCCACGTCGCTCAGGCTGCGGCGCGGGCTGGCGGCGTCGAAGCACGCGAGGACGTCGAGCCCCCGGGCGAGAGCCTCGACGAAGTCGGGTGCGCGGCCTCTGCCTGCCACGGCGCCTCCTTTCGCTGCTGCCTCGTCCGGGTCGAAACCTGCGAGTCGAACCCTGCGCGCGTCGAACCCTATGTGCGGGTCCGGCCCGGAGGCGACCTCAACACGGGCGCCTCTCGGATGGTGGCAGCTCAGCCGTCCGTGCTCGCGCTGCCCGGCTCGCCGAAGATGCTGCCGCGGGCTCCTCTCGTGGCCTCGCTGCGGAAGTCGGTGTACTGGTAGGGGTTGTCGAGGACCTTGTCGTCGCCGCCCGGCAGGTCGGGGTTCATGCCGCCCTGCCATGCTTCGTCGCCCATCTCGGCTCGCAGGTGCTCGATGGTGGCCTCGGCGCGGCGGCGCAGGTCAGCCAGGTCGACCCCGACGAGCTCACCGTCGTGCTTGACGACCTTGCCGCCCACGAGGACGGTGTGCACGTCGCCGCGCTGGGCCTGGAAGGCGACGTGGCCATAGGGGTTGACCAGCGGGAAGGACACCGGTGAGCGGTCGTTCCGGAGGAGCACGACGTCTGCCTTGGCACCGGGCGTGAGGCGGCCGATCTCGTCGGTCCCGAGGGCGTGCGCCCCGCCGCGCGTCGCCCAGGTCACGACGTTCTCGGCGCGCAGGGCGTGGTGCGTGACGGTGTCACCGGCCGCGTGCGCCTCGAGGTGCTCGCGCGCCCGGTCGGCCCCGAGCGTGGTGCGCATCGCCGAGAAGAGGTCGCCGCTCCACCAGACGCTGGTGTCCATCGACAAGGACACGGGTATGCCGTGTCGGCGCACCTGCCAGGTGGGCGGGTACCCCTGGCCGGCGCTCTGCTCCGACTCCGTCGAGACCGACACCGAGCCGCCGGTCGCGGCGATCCGCTGGTAGGAGTCGGTCGTCAACGTCGCGGCGTGGACGAAGACGTTCGACTCGTCCATGAAGCCGTTCTCGTGCATGAGACGGATGCCGTCGTCGTTGGTCGCGCCCCAGACTCCGGCGTGCGTCGTCACGGGCAGGCCCAGCTCGCGCGCCATCTCGAATGCGGCGCGCTCCGGGAAGGACGGGTCGCCGGTGACGTCGAAGGCGAGCTGCCAGCCGTAGAGGTCCCCGCGGCGGCGCTCGAAGAACGCCTTGACCGCCGGGTCGGCCGTCCACTCCCACGGTCCTGCCTGGATGTTGCCGTAGGCCAGGACGAACCGGCCCGGGACGGCTGCCAGTGCGTCGACGGCCGCCTCGGCATGGTCGACCGACTGGAGGCCGTGCGACCAGTCGACGGTCGTGGTCACACCGGCCTCCAGGGACTCCCAAGCAGACAGCAGGTTGCCGGTGTGGATGTCCTCCGGCCGGAACTGCTTGCCGTGCTCGAGGTAGTACCAGACGAAGTACTGGGTCAGGGTCCAGTCCGCGCCGTAGGCGCGCATCGCGGTCTGCCACATGTGCCGGTGCGTGTCGATCATCCCCGGCATGACGATGCCGCCACGGGCGTCGACCTCGAGGGCGCCCTCCGGAGCCTCGAGGGACTGACCGACGCCAGCGATGGAGTCGCCGACGACGAGGACGTCGCCTCCGTCCAGGACCGTGCCCTGGTCGTCCATGGTCAGGACGATGCCTCCACGCAGCACCACAGGCCGACCGTCGGCCACTTCTTCGTGCGCCATTGCCACTCCGATCACGATTGCGGACGAGTGTCCGCTTGACGGCTCTCCCTGAGAGTCCCCGCACCCGGGGCGACCTGTCAAGAGTGCAAGTCGGACGACCCGGCCATACCAGTTGGAGTGCAGTTCGCTTCTTGTCCAACTGGATTGCTTGACAGCCAGACGAGCGTTGGGAGAGCCTCGGACGTATGCGGACCAGCGTCCGCACAACGTCACCACTCCGACCAAGGCGGCTCTCAGATGGATCCGGCGCCCGCGCGACCCGGCCCTCTCGACGGGCTGCTCGTCGCCGACTTCTCCCGGATCCTGGCCGGCCCCTACGCGACGATGCTCATGGCGGACCTCGGTGCCGACGTCATCAAGGTCGAGGCGCCGGGAGGGGACGACACCCGCACGTGGAGCCCGCCCGTCCGCGACGGGATCTCCACCTACTACCTCGGTGTGAACCGCAACAAGCGCTCCGTCGCCCTGGACCTCAAGGACGCGGACGACCTGGCCGCGGCCCAGGAGCTCGCCCGGCGGGCCGACATCCTCGTCGAGAACTTCAAACCCGGCGGCCTGGCCCGCTTCGGGCTCGACTACGAGACGGTTGCGGAAGGCAACCCGCGCATCGTCTATGCATCGATCAGCGGCTTCGGCAGCGGCCCCCGCGGACGCGAGCTGCCCGGCTACGACCTGATGGTGCAGGCGATCTCCGGGCTGATGAGCCTCACCGGTGACCCCGGCGGCCCGCCCTACCGCGCCGGGATCTCCGTCTTCGACGTCATGGCGGGCCTGCACGCGACGATCGGGGTGCTCGCAGCGCTGAACACCCGCAGCTCCACGGGCGCGGGCCAGCACGTCGAGGTCAACCTCCTGTCCTCCGCGCTCTCGGGCCTGGTCAACCAGTCCAGTGCGTTCGTCGCTGGAGGTGTCGTGCCGCACCGGATGGGCAACAGCCACCCCAGCCTCTTTCCCTACGAGCCACTGCCCTGCGCCGACGGCGACCTCATCATCACGGCCGGCAACAACGGCCAGTTCCGCCGGCTCGTCGAGGTCCTCGGGGCGCCGCACCTCGCAGACGACCCGCGCTTCGCCGGCAACGAGGACCGCACCGCCAACCGCGACCAGCTCCGGCCCCTGCTCGTCGAGCGGCTGCGCACCCGGACCGCCATGGAGTGGTTCGCCGACATCACCGCCATGGGCGTCCCGTGCGGCCCGATCAACACGGTCCAGCAAGGCGTGCAGTTCGCCGAGGAGGTGGGCCTCGAGCCCGTCGTGACCGCCGGCGACGGAGATGCGGCAGTTCCTTCGGTGCGCAACCCGATTCGCTTCTCGACGACGCCGGCCAGCTACCGCCTCCCGCCACCCTCTCTCGACGAGCACGGTGACGGCATACGGGCGTGGCTGTCCCGCCCGGTCACACCACCCCATGAGGAGGAGCACCCGTGACGACCTTCCCGACGTCCCTCGGGACGTCGACCGCGACCGAGATCCGCCTGCTCGGCAAGGACCTGCCCAACGAGCTGATGGGACAGGTCGGCTTCGGCGAGCTCGCCTTCTGGCTCGTCGCCCTGCGCCGGCCGACACCCTCAGAGACCCGGCTGTTCGAAGCGGTCCTGGTCGCCCTGGCGGACCACGGCTTCACGCCCACCGCCATCGCCGCGCGGCTCACCTACCTCTCCGCACCTGACTCGCTCCAGGGCGCCCTCGCCGCCGGCCTCCTCGGCGGCGGGTCACGCTTCCTCGGCGTCACCGAGGACTGCGGCGCGTTCCTGCACGAGGTCGTCGAACGGCAAACGGACGACCTGCCCGAGACGGACGACGAGTGGGACGCGCTCGCTCTCGAAGCGGTCCGATCCGCCCGTGCCGCAGGCAAGTTCGTCCCTGGGCTCGGCCACCCCGTTCACAAGGAAGGCGACCCTCGCACCCCGGTGCTCATCGGCATCGCCGAGCAGGAGGGGCTGCTCGGCCCGCATCTGAGGCTCTTCGAGGCGGTCGGGCGCGTGCACGACCAGGTCCTCGGCAGAAAGCTTCCGCTCAACGGCGCCGGGGTGTGCGGAGCGGCCCTGGCCGACCTCGGGTTCCCCGTCGACATCCTGCGCGGCTTCGCCCTGCTGGCGCGCACCGCGGGCCTGCTCGGGCATCTCGCCGAGGAGCGCCGGCGCCCGATCGGGATGGACGCCTACCTCATGGTCGACCGTGCGGCCGAGTACGTCGCACCGGACGACTGAGCCGATATACGAAGGAGAGTCGCATGGCCACGGTGGCCGCTGTCATCGCCTCAACGCACCACCCGTTCTACTACCGCGCCAGCACGTCGACGGGCGCCGAGCGGCCCCCCTTCGCGGACGAGTGGGTCAGCAAGATCGAGACCTTCCGCGAGACGCTGACCAGGGCCGAGCCCGACGTGCTCGTCATGGTCGGCAGCGACCACTTCCACCAGCTGTGGCTCGACAACATGCCGCAGTTCCTCGTCGGCAAGGCGCCCCGCTACGACGCCAACTGGTACAACGAGGAGCGCGAGTTCGGCCTGCCGAGAATGACGCTCGCCGGCCAGGAGGACCTCTCTGCACACATCCTGCGCAACGGGCTCGACGCCGGCTTCGACCTCGCCTTCAGCAACGAGCTGCGGATCGACCACTCGATCACGTGCCCGATCATCACGCTCCGACCGGACGGCGACCTGCCGATCGTGCCGATCTACACGAACATCTTCGCGCCGCCGCTGCCGCAGCCGAAGCGGTTCGTCGAGCTGGGCCGGACCATCCGCGAGCTCGTCGAGGCGTGGCCGAGCGACCAGCGCGTGGCGATCATCGGCACCGGCCACCTGTCGCTCGAGCTCGGCGGGCCGCGGCAGTTCGGCGACCACGGTCCGGACCCGGAGTTCGACCGCAAGGCCGTCGAGTGGATCGCGACCGGGGACCTCGAGGGCTGCCTCTCCGAGGTGACCCTCGACAGCCTGCACTCGCCGGGCAATGCCACCCACGGCTTCATGGACTTCATGCTCATGATGGGGGTGGCCGGCGAGAACGCGAAGGCCGACCACGTGGACTCGCTCGACCTCTTCCACACCATGGAGGCGTACTTCACCTGGTACCCGAACGGAGCACCGGCATGAGCAAGTACCTGCTCGACAAGTTCCTGTTCACCGTCGACCGCGACCCCGAGCTCGTCGAGCGATACCGCGACGACCCAGGGGGTCTCGTCGAGTGGTGGGAGGCCACCTGGGCCAACCGCATCCTCAACTGCACGACGGGCGAGTCGAGCACGTGGCTCGAGTTCACGGACGAGGAGCGGCAGGCGCTCCGGGCGCACGACTACGTCGAGCTCTTCCGGCTGGGTGCCCACCCGTTCCTCACGCTGACGCTGTTCATCGCGATGTTCGAACGCGACCATGCGCAGCCGCTGGGGTTCCAGAAGCAGTATGCCGTCAGCCTCGCCCACTTCAACCTCCCCTACCCCGACATCGCGACCTGAGCCATGCGCGCCGCGACCATCACCGTGCACGGGCAGGCGCCCTCGCTCGCCGACCGCGCAGAGCCCGCAGGTGGCGAGGGTCAGCTGCTCGTGGCAACGACGGCTGTGCCGATCACGCCCCTGGATCTGCTCTGTGCCACCGGCACGTCGTACTTCGGCCCTCCCGAGCTGCCTTACGTCCCAGGCGTGCAGGGCGTCGGCGTCGTCCGCTCCGGTCCGCCGGAGCTGGCCGGGCGGCATATCTGGTTCGCGACGACCGCGGGCATGGCGCCCGGAGACGGCAGCCTGTCCGAGCTGTGCGCGGTCGACCCCGCGGACGCCGTCGAGCTGCCCGATGGTGTCGACGACTCCGTGGCGGCGGCGCTGGGACTGTCGGCCGTCGCCGCCTGGGAGATGCTCGAAGGCCGGGCGCGGATGAGCCCCGGTGAGCAGGTGCTCGTGCTCGGCGCCGGCGGAGCCGTCGGGCTGGCCGCGATCCAGTCCGCCCGCCTGCTCGGTGCCCGGCGGGTCGTGGCCGCGGCCCGCTCCGAGGCCGGCCGGGAACGGGCCGCGGCCAGCGGCGCCGACGCCGTCGCGCCCCTTCCGCCCGATGCCGACCAGACGACCATGGCGGCGCTGCTTCGCGAGGCCTGCGACGGGCCGGTGGACGTGGTCATCGACCCGCTGGCGGGAGTGCCAGGGACCGCCGCACTCAGCCTGCTTGCCACCGGCGGCCGGCTCGTCAACCTCGGCAGCAGCGCTGGACCATCCCTGTCCGTCGACTCGGCGACCCTGCGCAGCCGGTCGGCGTCCGTGCTCGGGTACACCAACAACGACCTCTCTCCGGACCGGCGCGCCGAGGTGATGCGGACGGTGCTCGAGCACGCCGCGGCCGGACGCCTCACCGCGAGGTTCCAGGCCGTTCCCCTCTCGGAGGTCTCGACAGGCTGGTCGCAGGCGGTCGCCGGATCGCCCGACGGTCGCGTCGTCGTGCTCCTGTAGGACCGCCGTCCCACCATGCGGACAGGCTGCGTCATGGTGCGCCAGTGGCCGCGTCATCCAGGACAACGGTGGGTCACCCTCTCCCGGATCCCACCGGTCCCCCGCGTTTTCCCGAGGGCGCCGACCCCCCGATTAGGGCGTCCTCGTCAGGGGAAACGCACGGTACGGCGGCAGGCCTCTCCCTAGTCAGCCGTTGCCGGGCCGGGGGCGGTCAGCGCGACTGTCCGCCCCCGGCTGGCGCCGGGGGCTCCCGCCTGGAGTCCGAGCCTGTCCACTGCGCGCCCACCCGCGCCCAGTTCCGCAACACACCCGGAACCGTGAGCTAGGCATGGGTACAACCGGGCAGAGCCGACGGTTCCGGGTGTGCTGTCGGGCCAGCTCAGGTGGGACTACGCCGTGGCCTGTACCAATGTGTCCACTATGTGGACAGCCCGCGTCACCCCCGTCCGCCACTCACGTCTCACGATCGAGGACGGCATGCTGAGGGGCTCTGTCGTTCTCGCCTCCCCGCGTGGCCCGAAGACGTCGCCCTCCCGGGCGAGGCACCTTCGGGCCACGCGACCGGCCGGCCAGGACTGCAGTCGCCGTCCACGGCCGGCCACGGCGGGGTCGGGACGCGGCGTGCCCGACCCCGCCGCAGAACGAACGACCCAGAACGAACAGCCCTCGACAGTCATAGACGCGCGCGTCGTGCGTCTATCAGCAGGGGCGCCGACCGTCCCGCAGTCGGGCCGCCGTCGTCAGGCGCCAGGTGGTGGACCCGAGGCTATCGACACAGAAAGGTGCGAGCGCGTGGTCAGTCCGTCCGAAGAGCCCTCCACGAGGCCACCCGCCATCAGCAGCGAACGGCCCACGGACCGAGCGACGCACGAGGTGCCGGTGACCCTCGACCTCGCCGCATCCGTGACGCCGCTCGCGCGTCAGGTCATCGGTGCCGTGCGCACCCGCTTCCACACCATCACCTCCAGCGCGAGGGTCACCCTGCTCAACGACAAGGGCCTGTGCGCCCAGCCGGAGCGGGACCCCGAGGAGTGGTTCTCGGACCGCAGCCGGGGAGGGCAGTCCCGCCTCCGCGACCGCCGCGAGGCCGCCCGTCTCTGCGACGGGTGCCCCGTCGTCAGCGAGTGCCTCGAGTATGCCGTCGCGACCCGTCAGCGGTACGGCGTCTGGGGCGGCATGAGCGAGCGCGATCGCACGGTCCTCACCCGCGCGACAGCGCGCACGCCTCGCACGGTCCCGCCACCACGCGGCGAACCCGTGGACCCCTCCGCCGACGAGTCACGCATCAGCGCCTGACCCCAAACCTCGATCAGTTGGGGCCCCTGTGGACGGGCTGGTCAGCCCGCAGCCTTCTTGACCAGGGCGCCGATCTGCTTCTCCACTGCGGGAGTCAGCGCCATCAGCGCGTAGGACGTCGGCCACATGTCGCCGTCGTCCAGCTGCGCCGGGTCGTTGAAGCCCAGCGTGGAATACCTCGCCTTGAACTTCTGCGCCGGCTGGAAGAAGCACACCAGCTTGCCGTCCTTGGCGTAGCCAGGCATCCCGTACCACAGTCGCGGCGTCAGCTCCGGCGCGCTCGCCGTGATGACGGCATGGACCCGCTCTGCCATCTCCCGGTCGGAGTCGTTCATCTCGGCGAACTTCTCGAGCACTGCGGCGAGCTCGTCGGCAGCCGCCGCCGGGGCGCCGCGCTTCTTGGCCGTCCGGACCTCCTTGGCGCGCTCCTTCATCGCAGCGCGCTCCTCGGCCGTGAATCCCTGCTCGGGCTGCGCAGCGGTGGTGCTGGTCTTGGCGGACTTGCGCGTGGTGGCCATGGTTGTCAGTCTCCTTCGTCGTTCCGGCGATGACACCATTCTTGGACCGCTCGTCGCCGCACCGCTTCTTGAATCGTGATCGATGGCACGGTCAGGCGCTTCTCGTCAGGTCGACGTACTCGGCACCCTCGTCGACGATGTAGCGCTCGACCTCGACGAACCCGTGCCGCACCGCGAACCTCAGGCCGTCAGCGTTGGCCGCGAGGACCACGGTCTCCAGCGTCGTCGCACCCAGCTCACGGGCGCGGCTCATCACGACGCCGAGGTACTCGGTGCCAAGTCCGTTGCGGCGAAAGGGCGGAAGCACACGCACGATGACGGTGGCCACGCCGGCCCGGTCCGGCATGGGTGGTCGGATCGTGGCGTTGCCGACGAGCTTTCCGTCCAGGTAGGCCAGGGTCAGCTCGCTTCGCGTGAGCCGCTCCTGCACCTCGTCCAGAGACAAGGGCGACGCCGGGATGACACGGTTGTGGACGTCCCGCCACAAGGCTGCCGACGCGGGCGTGACCGGCTCGATCGTCAGAGGCATGCCACAGGGTATGCCGTCCCGCCCGGACCGCCGCCCACCCACCTGGCCGCCCTGTGAAGGATGTGACGGAGCGCCCACTCGACCAAAAGGGGGGCGGCGCGGTTGTCCCCAGCTCAGATCCACCGTCGAGTGGGCGCCCCGTCCCACCGGCCCCATGGGGTCTGTGAGGGGTGCGACGGAGGGCCCACTCGACCAAAAGGGGGGGCGGCGCGGTTGTCCCCAGCTCAGATCCACCGTCGAGTGGGCGCCCCGTCCCACCGGCCCCATGGGGTCTGTGACGGGTGCGACGGAGCGCCCACTCGACCAAAAGGGGGCTGCGCGGTGGTCCCCAGCTCAGATCCACCGTCGAGTGGGCGCCCCGTCCCACCGGCCCCATGGGGTCTGTGACGGGTGCGACGGAGCGCCCACTCGACGAGCGGGGTCGCCGGGGTCAGGAGCTGTCGCAGGGGTCAGGCGGGGGCCTTCTCCTTGACGGCCTTGGATGCCAGGAGTGCCGCGACGTGGCACGCCACGAGGTGGCCCTCACCGTCCGCGCCTTGTCCCGTGGGGAGAATGCCCGGGTCGACGGTCCGGCATTCGTCGTCGACGCCGAGGCGGACGGCCTCCGCGGACAGGGACGGACAACGTGGGTGGAAGCGGCATCCTGCGGGCATCTTTGCGGCGTCGGGAGACTCGCCCTGGAGCAAGGTCGGGCGACCGTCGCGGGACGGGTCCGGCAGCACGGACAGCAACGCCTTCGTGTACGGATGCTTGGGCCGCAGCAGGACCTCCTCGACGGTGCCCACCTCGACGATCCGGCCGAGGTACATCACTGCGACCCGGTCCGCAATGTTCCAGGCGAGGCCGAGGTCGTGACTGACGACGAGCGCGGACAGGCCGAGGTCGTCGCGCAGGTCGAGCAGCAGCCGCAGGACCTCGCCACGCACCGAGGCGTCGAGCGAGGCGACCGGCTCGTCCGCCACGATGACCGTCGGGTCCAGCGCGAGCGCTCCGGCGATGACGACCCGCTGCTGCTGGCCACCGGACAGCTCGTGCGGGAAGCGGCTCGCGAAGACCTCCGGCGGACGCAGACCGGCCCGAGAGAGCGCCGAGCGCACCGTCAGGTCGAGGTCACCCTTGAGCCGGTGCAGCCTCGGCCCTTCGGCCACGGCGTCGTAGACGTTGTGTCGCGGGTTGAGCGCCCCGGCGGGGTCCTGGAGGACGAGCTGGGTGTGGCGGCGATACGCCTTGAGGTCGCGAGCGGCATACGACAGGGCCTTGCCGTCATAGCGCACCTCACCCGATGTCGGGCGCACGAGACCGACCATGGCGCGCGCGAGCGTGCTCTTGCCACAACCGGACTCGCCGATCAGCGCGACGATCTCGCCCTTGGCGACGGTGAGGTTGACGTGGTCCACCGCGCGGACTGCATGCGCTCCGCGGCGTGCCTGGTAGGTGACGACGAGGTCGCGCACCTCCAGGGCCGGCGTGTCGGCGAGGGTCATCGGGGTCCTCCTGTCGTCGCGGCCTGCTCCGCGACGTGCGGCACCAGGAAGCAGGCGGCTTCCCGCTCGGCGCCGGCCACGGTGAGCGCCGGGTCGTGCTCGCGGCATACCGGCATGACAGACGGGCACCGGTCCGCGAACGAGCAGCCGGCCCCGACGAACCGCAGGTCGGGCGGGTCGCCCGGCAGCCCTCGCGGCGCACGCCGCGAGGCGGGGTCCCCGATCTGGGGGAAGGCAGCGGAAAGCGCTGCGGTGTAAGGGTGCCGGGCGTCAGCCAGCATCCCGGCGGACTCTCCCAGCTCGACGATGCGACCGGCATACATCACGGCCAGGCGCTGGCACGTGTCCGCGAGGACAGAGAGGTCGTGGCTGATCATGATCATGCCGATCCCCTGCTCACGCACGAGGTCCCCGAGCAGGTGCAGGATCTGCGCCTGGACCATGACGTCGAGCGCGGTCGTGGGCTCGTCGGCGATGACGAGGTTGGGGCGGCAGGCCAGCGCCATGGCGATCATGACACGCTGCCGCTGCCCGCCGGAGAGCTCGTGCGGGTACGCTCGCGCACGCCGTGCCGGCACCCCGACGCTGTCGAGCAGAGCGTCTGCGCGCTGACGCGCCTCCTTCTCGGAGACCTTCTCGTGCAACAGGATCGACTCGCGGATCTGCTCACCGATCGTCTGGACCGGGTTGAGGGCGCTCATCGCGCCCTGGAAGACGACTGATGCGCCGGACCACCGGACCGCGCGCAGGTGCCCCCAGCTCGCGCCGAGCAGGTCCTCGCCCTCGAACCTGATCGCGCCGGCCACCCGCGTCGTGGCTGGCAGCAGGCGCAGCAGGCTGAGCGCGAGCGTCGACTTGCCGGACCCGGACTCGCCTGCGACACCGAGGGTTTCGCCGCGGTCGAGGTCGAGGTCGATCCCGCGAACGGCCGGCACCTCCTCGGAGCCGGTGCGGTAGGTGACCGCGAGGTCGCGCACCTCGAGCATCGTCATCGCTTCACCATCCGGGGGTTGAGGACGTGCTCGACAGCGCGCCCGCAGAGGGTGAACGCGAGCACGATGAGCAGGATCGCGATGCCGGGCGGCACGAGCCACCACCAGGCTCCGCCGGTGACAGCACCCTGGGCGAACGCGTTGTTGAGCATGGCGCCCCACGAGACCTGGCTCGGGTCACCGAGGCCGAGGAAGGTGAGGGTGCTCTCCGAGAGGATCGCCCCGGCGACCGTGAGAGTGCTCGACACGAGGATGAGCGGGGCGACGTTGGGCAGCACGTGGCGGGACACGACCTGGACGTTGCCGGCGCCGAGCACCCGTGCGCGTTCGATGAAGGGCCGCGCCTCGACCGCAAGGGTCTGCGCTCGAACGAGCCTGGCGGTCCCGGTCCACGATGTCACCGCGATCGCGATGGTGATGGAGGCCGTGCCCTGGCCGAGCACGGCCGCGAGCGAGATCGCGAGTGGCAGGCTCGGCAGCGCGATGAACCAGTCGGTGACATGCATGAGCGCCCGACCCGTCCAGCCCTGGACGTGACCAGCGACGAGCCCGACGAGGCTGCCGAGGACCATGGTCAGAACGGTCGCGACGATGCCGATGAACAGGCTCGACCGTGACCCCCACACGAGCAGGTCGAGGATCGAGCGGCCGTCCTTGTCGGTGCCGAGCGGGTAGCCCACCGTCGGGGGTGACAGCTGCGGCCCGGTGGCCTGCGTCACGTCCAGGTCGCTCGGGTGGATCCACAGCGGCGCGGTGAGGGCGAGGACGACGAAGAACAGGAGCAGCACCAGCCCGGCGACGCCGGTCGGGAGGCGAAGGTATGCCGCGGCGAAGCGCCGTGCGGCCGCGAAGCGGCGGGGACGCACCGGCTGGGTCTGAGACGACGGCGCGTCGGCCGAGGACGGCGAACCGGCCGGGGACGGCGAACCGGCCAGGGACGGCGGGCCGGCCGGGGCAGGCGAGGCGTTCGGGCCCGGCGGCGCAGGGGACGTGGAGGGGTCAGAGGTCCCGGGTGTCTCAGACGGGCCGGGATCACTCGTCTCGGTCGTGAGGGAGCTCATTGGGCACGCACCCTGGGGTCGAGGTACCGGTACGCGAGGTCGGCGCACAGGTTCATGGCGATGACGGTGGCGGACAGCACGATGAAGGTGCCGTTGAGCAGCGGCAGGTCCGGGATCTTGAGGGCCCGGAAGGTCAGGTAGCCGATGCCCGGCCAGGAGTAGACGGTCTCGACCGTGATGGCGCCGCCGACGATGCCGCCGAGCTGGAGGAAGATCACGGTCACCGAGGGCAGCAGCGCGTTCGGGACGACGTGCCGGCGCCGGACGTCGTCGTCGCGCAGGCCCTTGGCTCGCGCGGTCAGCATGTACGGGCTGCCGAGCTCGTCGACGATCGAGGTCCGCATGATCGTCACGTACTGCGCGAAGACGACGAGCACGAGCGTCATCACCGGAAGCACCATGTGGTGCGCGACGTCGAGAACCTGGGGGAGGATGCCGCCCTCGACCGTCGGGTCGGACATTCCTCCGGCCGGGAACAGCCCCGGGATCGGCCCGATGCCGACGCTGAAGATGACGAGCAGGATGAGGCCGAGCCAGAAGGTCGGCACCGACCAGAGCGTGATCGACACGCCGGACACAAGCCGGTCGAAGAGGCTGCCGTGACGCCATCCGGCCCGGATGCCGAGCCAGAGCCCGATGACGACGGAGATCACCGTGGCCGTCCCCATGAGCAGCACGGTGGGCCAGATGCGGTCGCCGATGAGCGTCGAGACGGGTTGCTGGTACTGCCAGGAGTAGCCCAGGTCACCGTGCAGCATGTTGCCGACGTAGTGCAGGAACCGCTCCCACATCGGGTCGTCGAGGCCGAGCTGCCTGCGTAGCGCGGCCATCTGTGCGTCGCTCGTCGGGCGCCCCCGGGTGAGCGAGGCGACCGGGTCCGACGGCATGAGGGTGAACAGGACGAAGCCGAGCACCAGGGTCACGAAGAAGCTGACCAGAGCGGCCAGCGACTTCGTGCCGAGGTACCGCCAGAAGCCGGAGCCCTGTCGCTTCTCACCCCGCGTGGGGGTGGCCCCCCGGGACGCCTCTTCGGCGTCCCGGAGGACCTCCTGCGCATCGAGCAGCTGCGCGTTGTCCGACACGACTATTCGCGCTCGTCCGCGGTCCCGCGGCGACGAGCAACGACGATCGCGCCACCGGCGAGCAGGACGAGCACCACGATGCCGAGACCGACGTACAGCCCGGTGTTCGAGGCCTCTTCGGCGCTGACGGGGGCCGCCGACTTGTGGCTCCAGTAGGTCGTCTGCGTCGGGTAGAGGCCCTGCTCGTTCTTCTGGCCGACGACGTAGTCGGCCACGCGGTCGGAGCGGAAGGCGCCCATCTGGTTCTTGTAGTAGAGGATGATGTCGGCGTTCGCGTCGTACAGGATGTCCTGCATCTGCCCGATCAGCGCGGTCCGCTTGGCGGCGTCGAACTCGCCGACCTGCTGGTCGTAGAGCGCGTCGTATGCCGGGTTGCAGTGGAACGCGTCGGTGTTGCCACCGCTGCCGTCGTCGAGCGGGAGCGTGCCACACGTCTGGATGCTGAGCAGGTAGCTCGGGTCGGGGCCGGTGCCCCAACCGTCCATGAGCAGGTCCCAGTCACCCTTGGCGAGGTTCTCGTTGAGCTGGCTGAAGCTCATCGCCTGCGGCGTCAGCTTGATGCCGATCTGCTGCAGCCAGCTGACCAGGTAGTTGGAGATCTGCGCGTCATCCGTGTCGTCGGAGTGGATGCCGAGCCGCAGCTCGAGCGCCTTGCCCGTCTTGGGGTCGACCCGGACGCCGTCCGCGCCCTTGGTGTAGCCGGCCGCATCGAGGATCTGGTTGGCCTTGGCGACGTCGAAGGAGACCTTCTTGTCCGCCGAGGGCGCCCACGCGAACTGGCTGAGTCCCGGCGGGACGTATGCCGCTCCCGGCAGCCCGGCGCCCTCGAGCACCTTCTGGACGAGCTGGGCCCGGTCGATGGCGGTGGCGATCGCGAGGCGCAGCTGGGGGTCCTTGAGCGCCGGGTTGCCGGTGCCGATCGCCTTACCGGAGCGCGTCTGGGCGCCGACGTTGACCTCGACCGCGGTCCAGCTGGACCCGGTCTGCTGGTACGTCGTGATGCCCTTCTCCTTCGACAGGGCGGCATACTGCGTGGCGCTCAGCCCACCGACGTTGTCGATGTCGCCCTTCTTGAGGGCGGCGATCGCGGCGTCGCCGTTCTTGTAGTCGGTCATGATGAGCCGGTCGAACTTGGGCGCGCCGAGGAAGAAGTCGGGGTTCGCCTTGAACTGGACGTACTGGTCGGCCTTGTAGTCCGACAGCTGCCACGGCCCGTAGCCGACGATCGGCAGGGTCGTGTTCTTGAAGTCCTTGATCGAGGCGACCTTCTCCCACACGTGCTGCGGCACGATCGGGATGCCGGAGATCGGGACGCTGACGTAGAGCATGTTCGCCTGGGGCGACTTGGTCTTGATGACGACCGTCGTGTCGTCCGGTGCCGTCACCGACTCGAACTTGCTGACGAGCGAGCCGTTGGCGGTGGCCGCTGCCTCGTCGGTCATGATCTTGTTGAACGTCCACGCGACGTCCTTGGCCGTGAGCGGCTGTCCGTCGCTCCACGTGAGACCACCGTGGATCTTGAAGGTCCACGTCAGCTTGTCGCTGGAGGTGGTCCACGAGTCGGCGAGGTAGGGCCCGGGCTTGCCGTTGATGTCGAGCGAGGTCAGCGCCGGGTAGATGTCGCCGAAGGTGTTGAGCTCGCCGTCGAAGTAGGCAAGGAACGGGTTGAGGGTCGAGATCTCGGTCGACAGCCCGACCCGCAGGGTGGTCTCGGTCGCCGCGGCGGCGCTCGGGACCCCCGCGGCGAAGCCGAGGGCGCCGACGAGTGCGCCGGTTGCGAGAGCCGCGCCGACCCGACGCCGCCGGAGCCCGTGGAGGTGGGCGCCGGAGGGTCGGGCTGCCCCTGCGGCCCGTGATGTGTCAACGCTCATGCTGGCGTCTCCTGTGTGAAGGGGACTGCCGTCCGCTCGTCCATGGTCCATCCCGGTGGTTCACCGGTGGTGAACTGTCGATGAGCATTCGACAGGTTTAGGTGCGAGCGTTTCTAGCATCGGCGAATGGGGCGGTCAACGGTTTGAGTACGATTCGTGACCTGTGAAGACGCACCGGCCGCCACAGTCGGGCCGACGCCCGCCAGTCCGAGCGGCATACCGCCTGGCGTGGGAGGGCGCGACGGCCAGCGTGCGGTCAGCGGGTGGGGCGGAGCGCCTCGGCGGCGCGGGCGCGGGCCGCGACCCGGCGCCGGCTCGCCTTGGAGCGCGTGACCACCAGTGCCCCGACGACGGCCGTGATGGCCACGACCGGGGAGCTCGTGCCGCGTTCGCTCGGCCCGGTCTCGGCCAGCAGCGTCAGGTCGGTGCGCGGCACCAACGGCGACGACGAGCGGTCGCCGATGACGATCAGCGAGCAGCCCGCATCCACGAACGCGTCGATGGTGGCGAGCGGCCGAGCATCGTCGGGCGCGGATCCCCGTGTCGTCACGTCGAACACGACCAGCAGGTCACCGCGGCGGGCGTCGACCAGAGCATCCGCCACGGACAGCGGCGACCCGTCGAGCGACACGACGTCGGTGATGGAGGCACGCAGGTCGTCGGCGAAAAGGCTTGCGTAGCCGAGGGGTCCGGTCGCCGTGAGGAGATGGACGCGTCGGGCCGAGACGAGCCTTCCGGCAGCCACCTGCAGGGCCCCCGAGACGGCCAGACGCTCGAGTGTCATCCGCGCGTCGCCGGACTCGCCGGTGACCGCCTTTGCCAGCAGGCGGTCGCTGCTCGAGGTCAGGCGCGTCCTGGGCTGTGCTGCGAGACCGGCCTCCTCGGCGGTCAGCTGCTGCAGCTCGCGGTAGTCGGCCAGGCCCGCGGCCTCGAGCAGCGTGTCCAGGACCGCCGGGCCGACCGTGGCCTCGTCGAGCAGCATGGCGGCCGGCCCGAGCGGGCCGCGCTCGGCCCCCGAGCGCAGCACGTCGACGAGCCGGCGGCTCTCCGGGCCCAGGTGTTTCGCGGCGTCGTCGAGCAGCAGAAGGACCGACGTGTGACCGGGTCCGCTGGTCATAGGACGCCTCCGGGTAGGGCGATCGGGCGGTAGGGCGGTACGTCGTGTGCGGCGCCTCGCGTCGCGTCGCCCGATGACGACGCCGGCGCCAGCGAGTTCACTGCCAGTGAACTCCACGCGTCACATCCCTTGTCGGGCGGTGTGCGCGTGTCTATCATCGCGCCATCATGACGTCAACGAGCCAGCCGAGCCCGACCGGTCCCGCCGGTCCGACCTCTGCCACCGATGAGACCGGTCCGACCGGTCCGACCGGTCCGACCGGTGTGGCAGGTCGTTCGGGCGTCGCCAACCCCATGGCGACCGCGGAGCTGCTCTCGATCGCGGCCCGGGCCCGCCGCCAGCACCTCGGGCTCACGCTCGAGCAGGTCTCGCGCGCGAGCGGGCTGAGCAAGTCGTTCCTCTCCCAGATCGAGTCAGGCACCGCCAACCCGACGCTCGACAGCGTCTCGGTGCTCGCCGCCGCGCTCCAGTGCTCGCTGCCCGAGCTGCTCGGCGCTGTGGTCGGCCGGCGAGAGGCGTACGACCCGGTGCTGCGACGCGCAAGGCCGCTCCAGTCCTGGCCCGACGGCGACGGGCGGACCTACCCGTTGAGCCCCTTCGACGCCCGCCTGCTCGTCGTTCACCTCAACGACGGCCAGCCCGACGGGCACGACTGGGTCAGCGAGCATCCCGGCGACGAGTTCGCCCTCGTCCTCGAGGGGTCCTACGACGTGGAGGTGGCCGGGCACACGTACTCGCTCGAGGCCGGGGACTCGCTGCACTACCGCAGCGACGACCCCCACCGCATCTACCCGACGAGCCAGCCCGCTCGCATGGTGGCCGCGTACTCCCCCGCCCACGACACCACCTAACGGGGTCGGCGCAGGGGCCCCCCGTATGCCGCCGCCGACCCGGCAGGGCCCGCCGCCCGGACCGCTGGCGACCACACAACGCCCAGCGCTTCCGCCCAGCCCGACCGCGCAGCCCGACCGCGCAGCCCGACCGCGCAGCCCGACCGCCCAGCCCGACCGCCCAGCCCGACCACCAGTCCCGACCTTCACGTCGATCCAGCCCGCACAGCCGGACCGGCGGCACCAGGAGCCCGCCTTGACCGCTCTCGAGCCCACCGCCGTCGTCCCGGCCGCTGGCGCGCCGGCCCCCGTCTGCGGTGCCGACGAGGTCGCAGACCTCACGTCCGAGCTGATCCGGGTCGACACGACGAACCACGGTGGCGGGGTCAGCGCCGGCGAGCGGGAGGCCGCCGAGCTGGTGGCCTCGTGGCTGTCCGAGGTGGGCATCGAGCCGACGCTCATCGAGTCGGCGCCGCGCCGCACCAACGTCGTCGCCCGGATCCCCGGTCGCGACCCGAGCCGCCCCGGGCTCCTCGTGCACGGCCACCTCGACGTGGTCCCGGCGCAGGCACACGACTGGCGCGTGCACCCCTTCTCCGGCGAGATCAGGGACGGACTGGTCTGGGGGCGAGGCGCGGTCGACATGAAGGACATGGACGCGATGACCATCGCCGTCGTGCGCGACTGGATGCGCACCGGACGTCGTCCCGAGCGCGACATCGTGCTCGCTTTCGTGGCCGATGAGGAGTCGACCGGCGAGCACGGCGCGAACCATCTCGTCGAGCGTCATGCCCACCTCTTCGAGGGGGTGACGGAGGCGATCAGCGAGTCCGGCGGCTTCAGCGTCGCACTGCCGGACGGCCGCCGCGCCTACCCGGTGGGCTGCGCCGAGCGCGGCACGGCCTGGATGAGACTGACCGCTGACGGCACCGCCGGGCACGGCTCGAAGCTCAACACCGACAACGCGGTCACCAAGATCGCGCGCAGCGTCGCACGCCTCGGCGAGCACCAGTTTCCGATCACGCCGACTCCAGTGGTCAGGTCGCTCATCGAACAGCTCAGTGCAGCATACGGATTCGTCCCCGACTTCGATGACCTCACCGCCACCATCGAGCGGCTCGGTCCTAACGCGCGCCTCTTCTCGGCAACGTTGTGCAACACGGTCAACCCGACCATGCTCGACGCCGGCTACAAGGTGAACGTCATCCCGGGGACCGCGACGGCGCAGGTCGACGGGCGCTTCCTTCCCGGGACGCAGGACGCCTTCTTCGCGGCTATCGACGCCGTCCTCGGGCCTGACGTCCGCCGCGAGTTCGTCAGCTTCGAGGAGGCGGTCTCCGCCCCGGCGCACGGGCCCACGTGGGATGCCATGTCCGCGGCACTGCGGGCCGAGGACCCGGGGGCGGTCGTCGTGCCGTACTGCATGGCGGGCGGCACGGACGCCAAGGCGTTCGCTCGGCTCGGCATCGCCGGATACGGCTTCTCACCCCTGCTGCTGCCGCCCGACCTCGACTATCTCGGGATGTTCCACGGCGTCGACGAACGCGTCTCGGTCGCGGCCCTGCAGTTCGGGTGCAAGGTGCTCGACCGCTTCCTCACGACCTGTTGACCTACGGCGCCCGACTGCCGAACTCTACTGGCCTGCAACCACTTTCACACCCTCCACCACTGAACATCCCGGAGTCCCTGATGAGCGTCTCACTCCCTCCCCGTCTCGCCGCCGGCGACCGCGTCGCTGTGGTCGCGCCCTCGGGGCCGACCACTCTCGTGGACCTCGACCGCGGGCTCGAGGTGCTGCGCTCCTGGGGCCTCGACCCCGTCGAGGGCAAGCATGTGCGCGACCGCGACGACTACCTCGCCGGCTCCGACGCCGACCGTGCCGAGGACCTGACCTGGGCGCTGACCGACCCGTCCATCGCCGGGGTGCTGTGCTCGGACGGCGGCTATGGCGTGCAGCGGATGATCGACCTCGTCGACTGGGCCGCTGTCGGCCGGTCGGCGCCGAAGGTGCTCGTCGGCTTCTCCGACATCACCGCTGCACACGCGGCGCACTGGGCTCGGCTCGGACGGATCGGGCTCTACGGCCCGATGGTGGCGTGCAGTGCGTTCTTCGACGAGCGCAGCGCAGAGCACCTCAGGGCCACCCTGATGGAGCCGGAGACCACCACAACGATCGCGTTCCCCGAAGCGAGCCCGATCGTCGAGGGCACCGCTCACGGGACGATCGTCGGCGGGTGCCTGTCCCTGCTCGCGTCCAACGTCGGCACGGTGGACGCTCCGCAGGCGGACGGGCGCATCGTGCTCATCGAGGATGTGACCGAGCAGCCTTACCGTCTGGACGAGTTCACCACACAGCTCGTCCGCAGCGGATGGCTCACCGGCGCAGCTGGAATCGTCCTCGGGTCGTTCTCGGAGTGCGGGCCCCTCGACCGGGTTCGCGAGGTGATGACCGACCGGCTCGCTCCCCTCGGCATTCCTGTCCTGTGGGGCACCGACCTGGGCCACTGCCCGTCGATCCACACGCTTCCGCTCGGCGTGGCCGCCACCCTCGACACTGCCAGCCGGACCATCGTCCTCGACGAGGCCGCGTTGCGCTGACCCGGTGGCGCCTGGATGTGGCCCGGCGCCGCCTGGATCTGGCGGCTGCGCGGGCCGGCGTCGGATGTCGTTGCCGACTGACCCAGCTGATCGTCGGATGACCGACCCTGACCCGACCCTGACCGGCGGGGGGGCCGTGACCCTCAGTCGCGCGCGACGGCATTCAGGGGCGTTTCAGGGCGGCGCCCGATACCCGCGGCAACGCGTTCCAAGGAGAGTGGAGATGTCGGGGAAAGGCCCCGCCATCGATCACAGAAAGCTCCCATCATGAACGACATCCACCAGACGTTCGCCCGGCAAGGGCTGGTCCGACCGCGGCAGGAGCGGGTGTTGGGTGGTGTCGTCGCCGGCCTCGGCCGCCGCTTCGGCATCGAGCCCTGGCCCGCCCGGATCCTCTTCGTGCTCGTCCTGCTGCTCCTGCCCGGCAGCCCGATCCTGATCTACCCGATCCTGTGGATCCTCATGCCGTCCGAGGACCAGGTCGACGTCCGGCCGACCCAGTCGGACACCTCCCCGGCCGTCTGAGCCGGCAGCCCCTTCCATTCACCACCTCCCACCCGAGACGCCCCGACCGCACGGTCGGGGCGTCTCGGCGGCGTCTAGTGCGGCCCGCTAGCCTTCGGACCACAAGTCCTGGTTCGGGAGGTGGTCATGTCCTACGTCGTCGACTTCACAGAGGTCTCCACGATCGGTTTGGAGTCGTCGCCGGTAGCGGCAGCGCTGGCCGGGCTGAGAGCCAACGAGGCGCGGTACTTCAGAAACAAGTACTCCCATGTCTTCACCGTCGACCCGGCCGACGATGCGAAGGACGCCGTCGACTGGGTCAACCGCATACTCAGGGAGGAGCGCGACATCGTTATCGCGGCTCGACCGCTCGAGGCGACCGCCTTCGAGGTCGACGGAATCCGCATGGCCTACGTCTTCTACGAGTCCGGCCTGTCGATCAATGTGATGTACACGATTGCGGACGAGGGAAAGCGCGCTGTCGGGTTCAAGCTCTCTGAAGGCATGGAGATCCCCGAAGAGCTCGCCGCGAGCTTCAAGTTCGCGAGGCAGAAGTCACGGCTGGCGGGCACGATCCGCGGCTCCTTCTTCGTCATCAAGGGGACGTACTGACATGGCGTGCCGTATCGGTGAGCTCGTGCTCGGCTGCCGCGACCCCGAGATGCTGGCACGCTTCTGGTGCGAGGTCCTTGACTTCGTGGTGCTCGACCGCGAAGTGGACGGCAGCCTCGAGATCGGGCCGCGCGAGGGCTTCGGCGGCCCGCAGCCGACGATCTTCCTCAGCCGAAGGGACGAGCCGGAGCCCGGGAAGTCGCGCCTGCACATCGACGTCAACCCCACGGATCGCGACCAGGACGCTGAGCTCGAACGCCTCCTGAAGCTCGGGGCGCGCCCAGCGGACATCGGCCAGACGGGCGAGGAGTCCTGGCACGTTCTCGCCGACCCGGAGGGCAACGAGTTCTGCCTGCTCAGAGGCCGCCTCGACCCGCTCTGACGCGCGACCTCAGAGCGGTGACGTCACGGGAGCGAGGTTGGCGCGCTGGGCGGGGTCCGCACTCGATGGGGATCCGAGACAGGAGGTCCGAACCAGGTGGTCAGCGCCTCGATCAGCCCTGTCTGGGTCCCGTTGCCAACCCATGCGACATGGCCGTCCGGCCGGATCAGCACGGCGGTCGGCGCGGTGACGGCTCCGACGACGGGCAGCGTCCACGCCCCGCCGTAGTCGGCGTCGACGCGGTGGACACGGTCCGCCCACGGGCTGATGTCGATGCTCCCGGGCTCGCCGAGGTTGAGCAGCACCGCTCTGGCGTCGTGCAGCAGGTCGAAGACCCGCTGCGGGCCAAGGAGTGTCGCGAGGTCGAGGTCCGGCATACGGCGTCCGAGCAACGGGTGTCCGTCGCCGACGTCGTGCCCCACATCGTGCCCCAGGTCCTGCCCGACGTCGTAGACGACATCGAGCCCGGAAAGCAGCCCGGCGAGCTGCGCGCGTGGTCCGCCGAAGCTCAGCATCTCGGCGAACGTGTCGCGAGTCGCCTCGGTGCGTGTGTCCCCTCGCTGGAGAAAAGCCTGCACCATCACGTTGCTCAGCACCCGGGCCGTGGCGGGGTGCCGCTCCGCCTGGTAGCTGTCCAGGAGCACCTCGGGTGAGAGGCCCTTCACCACCTGGGCGAGCTTCCAACCGAGGTTGACGGCATCCTGCACCCCGAGGCCGATCCCCTGCCCTCCGGTGGGCGGATGGATGTGCGCGGCGTCCCCCGCGATCAGCACCCGCCCCTGGCGGTAGACCGCAGCCTGCAGCGTCGCATCGGTGAATCTCGAGATCCACGAAGGATCGTGGATCCCGAAGTCCGTGCCGTACGCGACCGTCATCGCTTCGCTGAGGTCCGCGAGCGTGGGCTCGGTCGCCGGTCCGACCTGTCGCTCCGTGACGACGATCCCGACCGTCCGCCCGTCCTCCATGACGTTGATCCCGTGGATGCCGATGTCGTCATGTCGGATGCCCGTTGCCGGCTCCTTCGTCACCTGCGCCTCGGCGATCAGGTGGCTGCGGGTCGCCCGCGCACCGACGAGCTCGATGCCGGCCGCCTTGCGGACGACGCTGCGCCCTCCGTCGGCCCCGACCAGGTATGCCGTCCGCCGCGTGTCACCGCCTGCGAGGTTGACCTCGACCCCCGAGTTGTCCTGGGCGAAGCCGGTGACCTCGAGCCCGTAGAGGATCGGCACGTCCAGCTCCTCGATCCATCCGCGGAGGATCTGTTCGACGTGGCTCTGCGAGAGTCCGAGCGTGTACGGATGCCGCGAGGGGAGACTGGCGATCTCGAGCGGGGTGTTCGCAAAGCTCAGCCCCTGGCTGGTGCGTCCCTGGGCGAGGAAGCGTTCGGCGATCCCGCGCTGGTCGAAGATCTCGATCGTTCGCGAGTGGAAGCCGCGGGCACGAGTGCCGACCAGGTCAGGAGTCGTCCGCTGCTCCAGGATCACGACGTCCACCCCCGCCAACGCCAGCTCTCCCGCAAGCATCAGACCGGTCGGCCCGGCTCCGACGACAGTCACGTCGCTCATCTCAGCCTCGCTTCCTCGGCACAAGCGAGAAGTCTGCGCCACGACAGGTGCCTTGCCGCAAGCCCCCCGGTCCGCTATATCGTGGAAGTGGCAAGGAGATGCGCGCTCCTTGCCATTGCCGTGCCCCGGGGGCGCCCGAGCGACCGCGCTGCCGATGCGTGCTCGTCGGCCCCTGACCCCTCGGCCCACGTATGCCGTGAGGCCGGGGCGTCGCACCCACCGTGCTCGCGCGTCCGCTCATCTGCCGACCGCCCGCAGTGGCACCCCTCCATCCCTCTGGCGTCGGCTCACCTCCCCCGCTGTGCATGTCGTGGGTCACCCCATGAGCAATGCCGGGAGGTCTGCTGGTTCTGGTGGTGATCACCACCAGAACCAGCAGACCTAGCGGCAGCCCAACCCGCAGCCGGCGGCCGAGCCGCTGCCTCGCCCAGCCACAACGCTGGTCGTTTACCTCTCAGTGACTGCGTTTGCGTTCGGTTGTCGGTGGTCGCTTCTATCCTGGAGACATGCACACCGGCACCCCGACCCAACGCGACACGACACCCCACGGCGCGCCCGTCACCGGTGCGCTCGTGACCGGTGCGAGGGGGTCTGGCGAGTCGGGTGGGCCCGAAACAGCCAGCGGCCGCTGGCAGGCGCCCGGTCCCTGCCACGCATCTGATCCCGGCGACGCGGCCGGTCGCGACCGGGGTGATCCGGCCGGGCTGGTCGGGACCCTCGGGTCGCTGCTGGCCACGATGCAGCACGCGTTGGGGGTCTCGCCCTGGTCGCTGTCCGAGACCGACATCGGCCAGGCCCTGGGCCAGGCCCAACAGCTGCGCGCGCTGGCCGACACCCTGACCGCGGTC